>JBJHCI010000286.1:0-3577 GCA_050485925.1 Maricaulaceae bacterium | reverse complement strand
ACCGACGTATTCAGTCCCGGTATCGGCGACCGCTACGCCGTGAACGAGACCGTGGACGTTTTTGGCGGCGTGCATCGCGGATTTTCACCGTCCTCTCCCTCCTCTTCTTCTGACCCGGAAGAGGCGGTGAACTGGGAACTGGGCGCGCGCTGGACGGGCGGGGCAGGCTTTGTCGAGGCGGTCGGCTTCTACAATGACTATTCCAACCTCATCGGCACCTGCACGGCCTCCACGGGCGGTGGCTGCAATATCGGCGACCAGTTTGATGGCGGCGAGGTGCAGGTGTTGGGCCTTGAGCTGTCGGCGGGTGCCGATCTCGCTTCAGCGCTCGGCTGGGACGGCATTTCGGTACCGCTGCGCGCCGCCTACACCTGGACCGAGGCCGAATTCCAGACGGCCTTCCAATCCGGCTATAATCCGTGGGGCAATGTTCAGGCTGGCGATCGCCTGCCCTACCTGCCGGAACATCAATGGTTCGCTTCGGTCGGCTTTGAGGCTGGACGCTTCGGCAGCCAGCTCGCGCTGACCTGGATGGGCGAGCGGCGTACCCGCGCAGGGCAAGGTGCCATCCCTACAGGCGAGTTTCTTGACTCCCATGCCGTAGCGGACCTCGCGCTCTGGTATGATCTCTCCGACGCGCTCCGCGCGCGGGTGCAGGTCAGAAACCTCACAGACGAGACCTATGCCGCCTCGCGCAGCCCGTCAGGCCTGCGTCCCGGTGCGCCGCGTGCGGTCCTGTTCGGTCTGGCCGCGAATTTCTAGGACGCCCCCATAGCGAACGACAAAAGCCCCGGACGTTTTCGTCCGGGGCTTCTTGCAGACCCTAGCTTGCCGGCGGGCGTACCAGCGGTCCGAGATTGCGGATAACGTCGGCGGCGTCGAACACGTCCGCATCATCAGGCGGCGCACCGCGACCGAGCTGGACCTCCGCCATGGCCTGATAGCGCGTCACCTCGCGCAGATTCACATCATCCCAGAACGGATCGCGCCAGCCATACCAGCCATAATGGGGGTGGTAATAGCGGTAGAAAACGTCAAACCGGCTCCGATAGCCGGTCGTCCCTGTGATCCGGCGCTCTGCATCGGTGTCGCGGCGCACCAGTCGGAAATAGTCATAACCCTGCTCGCGGGTCAGCTCGGCGGCCCGGTAGAGCAGGAAGGTTTCCACGGCCTGCCGGTCGGTCAGCGAATTGCCCGAGAACGCCACCATGAAGCGGTTGCGTTCGATCTGCTGTTCCGAATAGCCATAGCTGCCCGGGGTCGCGGCACGCTGATAGGGGGTGGATTCTGCGCAGGCGGCCAGAAGGACCGCGCTGGCAAGGCATCCAGACAATAGGCGCAACATTGGTCTCAGCTCCCGAAATTGCTATCCCAGTCCTCAAAACGATTATGGGGCTGGCGGGTTCCAAAACAAAGGGGAATCGCCCGGACGCGCTGCGGCTGATGCGCTCAGATGGCCAGTCCGCGTGCGGTGAGATCGGCCTTCAGGCTTGCCGCATTCCGGAAATGATGACCCATGAAGCCGGCGGCGCGCGCCGCTTCGATATTGTCCAGCCGGTCATCAATGAACAGGGTCTGGTCCGCGGGCGTGGCAAGGCGCGCCCTGGCGATCACGTAAATGGCCGGGTCAGGCTTGATCACGCCTTCTTCGCCGGAGATCACGGCGATCTCCAGGCGTGCAAGATCGGGATAGTGCGCCCGAACCCAGGGCCATTTCTCGGCCGGCATGTTGGAAAGCGCATGCTGGGCGAGTTCGTGGCGGGCGATGGCATCAATCACGCCCTCCATGCCCTCGACATACCCGTCGAACATCTCGTCCCAGCGGGTGTCCCACGCAATGATCAGGTCTTCATAATGGGGGTGGGCATCAATCAGCGCGCGGCGGTTTTCCGCCATCGGCACGCCGCGATCATGTTCGCTATGCCAGGCAGACGTACATACAGATGCGAGAAACCCGGCCCGCTCCTGCGCGCCGGGAATCAGCTTGCGATAGAGATATTCCGGGTTCCAATCGACAAGCGTATTGCCGATATCCCAGAGTATGGCCGAAGGGCGGGACTGCGTGTCAGGCACGCCTAGCCGGCGCGGGCCTTGAAGCGCGGATCGGTCTTGTTGATGACATAGACCCGGCCACGACGGCGCACGACCTGGCAATCGCGGTGCCGGCCTTTCAGGGAGCGGATGGAGCTGCGCACTTTCATCGGTCTGGTCTCATCATTCGGGCCGGAGGAAATCCCGGCCATTTTCAGGGAGCGCGCTAGTTACAGAAGCGCCACCGCCAAGTCAACCGTTACAGGGCGATAGGCGCAGCTTTTCGGGCTATTCCACCAGTCGCACATAGCGCGCGGCATTCTGGTCATAGTCCGGGCATTGCACGACGATGGTGATGTCATCATAGTCGCGATCCGTCCAGCCCGGATAGGTCCAGTTGGCGGTGCCGCCGGGAACGCCCGGCGGACGATCTTCCCAACCGTAATACATGTATTTGCCCGGCGTGCAGCCGATAGAATCTTTCTGCGGTGTGCGGTTGCTTCCAGACGGGAGGATGGATTGCGGTCCACGCTCGCACTGTTCGCGGGTGTCGCACAGCACGGTCTCGAGAATATTATATTGCAGGCCGTGATGCTGCTCGACGCCGTTCACCATCACCGTGTCGGTGAAATAGCGATAGCGGCACTGGCCGTTATGGTTGGGATGGCACCAGGTATTGCCGTCATGGCCGAACGTTTCCGGCGGACCGGCCGGATCCTCGGCCCGGTGCGGATTGGTGCGCGAGAAACGCACATTGTAGAGCTCGAAGCTGATCGATTCGCCCCGCTCGCACTGCGGCCAGGTGAAGCCTTCATGCAGAAAGTTGCGACCATTATTGTCCTGCAGGGGCGTGCGCTGGGTGCGCCGCTCCTGCAGCGTCTTGCCCGAGTGCGGATCGGGATCAAAACAGTAGACATAGACGCGGTTATAGTCACCCGCTTCCGGGTCCAGCCAGGTCACTTCCGGCACCTGATACTGCTGCAGGGGTTGATGCAGGCGCGCCACCGCGCGCACCGAGACGCGCGTGCTGTCACCAATGCCCAGCACGGCATGAATCAGGATGGTGCTGACCTGTGCGCTGGCTTCCACGCGGAAATTGTGGCCCGACCAGTCGCCGCTGATCGACAGGCCCGAAAGGCCCGCATTGCCGAACGCGCTTGTTACCCGGTCATGCATCGCGCTGAGCTGGGCACCGTAATTGCCGTCGATTCCGCCGACGGCGGCGTTGAGTGCTGTGGCGTCGGCCTCGGCCTGAAGGGCGGAGCGCACATTGATCAGCCGGGCGGTATCGACCGCCATGCCGCCCAGGCCGAAAACCGGCACCAGTGACAGGGCGAACATCACCGCCACATTACCGGCCTTGTCGCCAGCCAGTTGCCGAAATCCGCGGACCCGCATCTGCCTAATCCCTCTCCCGTCCTCACCCGCTTTACGGGACGTCATGTTTCAGGATAGCGCGCAGGGCTTAATGGCCGGTAAGAAAACATAATTAAAATTCGGCGTTTAAGGTAAATTCTGCATCAAGATGTTCCGTTCGGGCCAACAT
>JBJHCI010000285.1:0-3579 GCA_050485925.1 Maricaulaceae bacterium | reverse complement strand
GTTCTCCAGGACGTTCAACCATGTCCGTATCTCCCTTCGCTGGGCTTTAGCCGGCGCTGGCCAGTGGAGTAGCCGCGCTGGTGTCGGCAGAGCTGTCGCTGCTGGCGTCTATCGGGGTGTCGCTGTCGGGAAACACCGGATTACCATCAGGGGTGAGGGCACGTACCCGCATCCCGTCTGCCGCACCGCGTAGCGGCGAGGTGACAACCTGCTCGCCGCGCTCCACACCGTCCATCACGACCACGCGGTCCGGGCGGCTTTCGATCACGTCGACCGTGCGGATGGACAGCGTACCGTCCGGCATGGCCACGAGCACCTGATCAGCCCCGCGCAGAGCGCTGCGCGGAAGCGTGATGGCGCTTTGCAGTGCGCGTCCGGGGACCAGCGCGTCCACAAACAGTCCGATGGCCAGCGGTGCTCCGGCCTCCTCCGCGGCGGCCCCATAGGGGTCTGCCACTTCGGCGATGGCGTAGAGCGTGCGGGTCTGCGGGTCGATGGCGCTGTCGGTCCGCACGATACGGCCGTGCCACTGGCGCGGCATGCCGCCCAGATTGGCCGTGAGCGTAATGCGCGGTGCGGCGTCATAGCTGTCGGCGCGGAACGCGACCGGAATGCCCGCCCGCCCCAGCTCGCTGTCAGTCAATGGCAGACGGACCTGGGCGGTGTCGGTGGAGAAGACCTCACCGATGCGCGTTCCCGGCCCCACATACTGGCCGAGATCAGCCAGCTTCTGGCGCACCCGGCCGTTGAACGGAGCGGAAATACGTGTGCGCGACAGGGCAAGGCGCGCTTCGCGCAGGCCTGCCTCGGCAGCGGCCAGCTGTGCACGCGCATCGGCCATTTGCGGTTCACGCAAGGTCAGCGGGGAGGCTTCCCCGCGTCCGATGGCGCTCCATTCCTCGGCTGCGAGACTGGCTTCCGCCTGCTCGCGGACCAAAGCCTGCTGGCGCTGGGCTACGAGGGCCTCGGCGCGGGTGACGGCAAGACGGTAGTCCTCGTCCTCAAGGCGCACCAGAACCTCGCCGGCCTCGAAGAAGCCGCCCTGGACGAAGCTGGGATTGACGTATGCGATCCGTCCGGACACCTGGGCGACCAGCCCGATCTCGGTCAGCGGCGTTACCTCGCCCTGGGTGCGGATTTCAAGCTGGACCGACGTTTCCTCGGCCTCTGCAACGAACACTGCAACGGGCCGGGGTGTGGGGGTTTCCCGTTCCGGCCTGGGCTGTGTCGCGCCCAGAATTATGAAAAGCGCTATGAAGCCTGCAATGATCAGCAGGGGCAGGCCGACTAGCACGAAACGTCCCGCAATCTTGTTCATGACCAACCTCGTTTTCGGTATTTTTCTTGTTCTTATGGTTTCTATTGTGCACTGGCTGCGGCAAACGGACCGGCGATGGCCAAGTGCAGGGCGACGCGGTTATCCAGCCTGTCGCGTCGCGCGGTGATGAGCTGGCTTTCCGCCTGGATCAGGCGCGTCTGAGCGTCGATCAGCTCGAAGATGGTGCCCACACCGCTGGCATACTGGCGCTCCACCAGCTCCAGCGCAGCAGCGGCTTCGTCACGGGCGGTTTGCTGGGCCTCGAGCCGTTCTGCCAGCCACGCGTCTGACTGCAGGGCGTTTTCCACCTCGCGCAGCGCGGTCAGGCTCGTTTCCACATAGCGCGCGGCTTGGGCACGCGCGGCGGCGGCGGCACGATCACGCTCCGCCCTGAGCGCGCCACCCCGAAAAAGGGGCGCGGTGATGGAGGCGGCAAGACTTTCGACCAGATTGGCGGAGGAGAACAGGTCGGACGTGCCGCTTGACTGGCCGCTGACCACGCCTCGCAGATTGAGGGATGGGTAGAGTGCCTTGCGGGCGGCATCTGCCGAGTAACCGGCTGCAGCCAGCCGGCGCTCGGCGGCGATCAGGTCTGGCCGGCGTGAAATCAGCGCCTCAGGCGTGCCCGGCTCCGGCAGCACGCCAAGCTCGGGCAGCTGGCCAGCGGCCTGAAGCGTGCTGTCCGGATAGCGTCCGAGGGCTATCTGCAGCGTACGCGATGCAGCCGCCTCGGCGCGCCGACGCGTAGCCAGAGCGGCTTGAGAGCTGGCTAGTGCTGAACGCGCCGTACGTACGTCCGACGACCGTGCGATACCGCGCACGAAACGCCGCTCGACGATTTCAAGCTGGCGGCTGCGGGTTTCCACATCGCGTTCGGCCAGCTCACGCTGAAGGCGGGCCTCGGCCAGGGCAAACCAGTTATTGGCCACGCTTGCCGCGATGGAAAGCTGCGCGCCGGCGAGATCCGCGGCAGAGGCTTCAGCAGACAGCGTGCCGGCGCGCGCCGCGTCCGATATCCGGCCCCACACATCGGCCTGCCAGGTAATCTCGATGCCAGCAGAATACACTTCCGGAGAGCCTACCGCGATATCGCGCACCGTGCCGCTGACCGTGCCCTCCGCCGAAGGCAGGCGCGGCGCGCCTGCCGCACGAGCAGAGGCCAGTGCGGCCTCAAGATTCGCACGCGCGATGGCCAGGCCGGGATTGGCACCCATGGCTTCGGCGACAAGGTCTTCCAGCGCAGGGTCGCCCAGCGAGGCTACCCAGTCCGGATCCTGCGGCCCGGCGGTCTCAGGTACGCTGAAATACGCGTCCGGCAGATCAAGCTCGGGCGCAATGGCAAGTTGCGGCGTGCCCGCGCACGCCGTCACAATCAGGGCGGTAGAGATGAAAAGGCTATGCCGGAGCACCCGGGAATCCTTCCTTTCAGGATGGTGTCGTCGACCGGCACCCTAGCGGCGACATCGTGAATGTCAACAAAACTTTATCGAAAAACGCTAAAAATATCTCGAATTACAGAAAATTCATGAACCCGTTGGCGGCACCGATTATGAGCGTGTTGCACATTGAGCCGCAAAAAACCCGTGCTAAGACCAGCTCCATGACAGCGGCACACTCTCATAGCGGTTCAAAACGTACGCCGGACCGGCCGCGGCGGCGGGATATTGTCATCACCGCCTCGCTGGGCCTTTGCGTGCTGTTTGTCCTGTTGCTGGCCGGCGTGCTGGAGCCCGTCGCCTTTATCGCCGCAAGTCTGGCGTTCGCGGCGCTGGCGCTGGTGTATTTCCTGACCGCTGTGACGACGGCGCAGCCGCATGGGGCTGCCCTTCCGGTGCAACCCGCCCGGCCGGATGGCGAGAGCATCGCTGCGAACATGCTGGAAAAAATCCCGGTACCAATCCTCTTGATCGGTCCAGGGGGGCGTATCGAGCAGGCCAATCCGGCGGCGCGCGCGTTGCTGGCGCTGGGCACCGAAGGCGGGCTGCTCTCCACCTCGCTGCGCCAGCCGCGCGTGCTGGAGGCTGTCAGCGCGGCCTTGCGTGGGGAGCGGGGCGCGGTGGTTGAATACGCAACGCTCGCGCCGATCGAGAGCCATGTACGCGCTATCGTGGAGCCGATCCGCCTGCCCATGGCCGGGCCCATGCCGTGGCGAGCCATGCTGGTGCTGGCTGACGAGACCTCGTCCAAGCGGGCAGAGCGGATGCGCGCGGACTTTCTGGCCAATGCGAGCCACGAACTGCGCACGCCGCTCGCCTCGCTGT
>JBJHCI010000284.1:0-3581 GCA_050485925.1 Maricaulaceae bacterium | reverse complement strand
ATCCCGATATGGTGATAGAAGCGCCGGTCCTCGACCGCCAGCACGGCATCGACCAGCGCGGCGCGCAGAGTGTCAGCCGTGATCACTTCACCCGCCGAGCCACCCCGGCGGGCAATGACCCTGCCCTCACGGTCCAGAAACGTCATCGAACCGCTGGCCGGAGCCATGACGAGCGCGGACGTGTCGGGCAGATCCCGCGCCAGGTGGATCACCAGCACACCGATGGCCAGCACTGCGAGCACGCACAGACCCGTTGCCACGCGCACAAGGCGCGGCCACAGGGAAGGCTGGTGCGGCGGACGACCGACCGGGATACGGATGGAACTCATGGGCGCGATAATCCGGCATCAACAATACTGGGCCGAGAAAACCAGCTCAGCGTTAAGGGCGCGTGAACCCTGATCGGCGTGCCGCGGGCTTGCCGGATCCGGCAATACAGGCTTGCCAGCCGCGCGCATGACAGTGATCATGGGATCAGCCAGAGGGAAACCCGACATGTCCTTGCACCCGCGCGCGCGCCGCCTTACCAGCCTCATGATGGCCGGTATGGCTATGGTTGTCCTTGCAGCCTGCGCAAACATTCCCGATGGCGAATCCGTCTGCCCCGATCGCGGACAGAATACAGGCAGCTGGCCTTATTGTGCCCCGTCCGACCCCGGTGGAGGCGGCATTACGCGTGACGACCGGATCAACCCGGCTGGCGGCCGCAACTGAACCGGAACGCCGCCCGCTCCAAGCTGAAGGTTTCGGGCCATGGCGGCTCTTCCTCCCGAACTACAGGTGTTTGCCATCGCGCTGGCGGCGAGCCTTATCATTGGCCTGCCGGTCCGGATCGTCGGCTGGCGCGCTAGCGTCATCGCGGTACGCGGGACCTGGCGGCTTTCACGGCGCTACCGCTTCTGGATCATCCTCATCGCCCTCATTGGCGTGCTGGCCGGGGCGTGGAGCTTTGAAAGCATACGTGGCCTGGTTTTCGGCTGGTTCAGCTAGCAGAACCAAAGCCTTGCCTGCCGGTTACTCCAGCCGTCCTTTCAGCGCAGCCGCCATGCCGAACGGAGCCAGCGCCAGGGCGGCGAGCGAAAACGCCCCCGCCAGCATCAGGTTCGCACCCGCAAGCCCTGTCCCGTCCAGGGCTGCGCGGCCTGCACCTGCCACGAAGACCAGAAGCGGCACCTGCAAGGGCGCGGCGATCAGGGCAATGAGAAGGCCGGCCCGCTTCACCCCTGCCGCCAGCGCGCCTGCAAAGCCGGAGACGAGCGCCAGGCCCGGTAAAGCCAGGACAAGGCCCAGGCTGAGCGCGGCGGCACTCGGCCCGTCCATCCCATAGGCCATGGCGGCAACAAACCCGATCACCGGCGCGGGCCAGAGCACGGCGCTGACATAGGCCGCTGCCTTGATGGCCGAGAGGGCGGTCAGGGAGACAGGCGAGAGCGCGTAAAGCTCAAGTGTGCCGTCGGAAAGATCATCGCCGAACATGCGTTCCGCGCCCTGCAGGCTGGCGAGCAGCGCGGCAAAGGCGATGACGCCCGGCGCTGCGGCGCGCAATATGTCCGGGTCCGGCCCTATCGCCAGCGGTACCAGAGCGAGCGCGGCCAGCATGAAGGCAGCCGGGCCTGCCGGCCCGCCGCCGCCCGCGCTGGCGAGCTTCCATTCGCGCGCAAACACCGCCCGGAGCGCCCTCATGCCCCCATCTCCAGCGTGCGTGTGTCCGGCCAGCCAAGATCGGCATGGGTCGCCGCGATAATCATGCCGCCGCTCTTGCGGAAATCCGCTACCAGACCGGCCAGCAGGGCGCGCCCCTCCGCGTCCAGAGGCGCGGCGGGCTCGTCCATCAGCCAGAGGCGCGCTTCGCGCTCCAGCGTCATGCGGGCAAGGGCAAGGCGGCGCTTCTGCCCGGCGGAGAGCTGGCCGCAGGTGTGCAGGACGCGCTTTGAAAGCCCCATGGCGATCAGTGCATTCATGCGCACATCGCTCTGGTCCTCTCCCCAGACATGGCCGTGCAGACGCGCGGCAAAGCTGATCGCGTCGATAACGGTCTCTGAGGGTTTGAGCGCATCGCCATGCCCGAGATAGGCCAGAGGCGGCGCGGTGATGCCCCCCTCATCAGGCCGAACAAGGCCCGCAATCGCGCGCAGAAGCGTCGTCTTGCCGGTGCCGTTGGGTCCGGTCAGCACCAGCGCCTCGCCAGCTTTGAGCTCGATCGAGAGCCCGCGCAGCAAGGTTCGCCCGCCGCGCGAGAGGGTAAGATCAGTGACGTGGAGGGCGACCGCCATGCTCATCGGCAAAGCCCTAGCGCGAAAGCCGCGTGTACGGAATGGGGGCGTGGCATTGCGGCGCGCGCGTGACAGGGCTAAAAGGCGCGCCAAAGGTGGGATTTGCAGTGTCCGGTATCGTCACTGGCCCGCCCTGTCACACTTCCACCCGCCCCACCCACCCCGCTCCCCTCATCGCCGGAGGTTCAAGGCAGGATCGACCCCTTGATGAAGGATGCGAGCATGGCTTCCCTGGACAGCTTCAAGTGCCGCCGCGAGATGAGCGTCGACGGCAAATCTTACGTCTATTTCGATCTGAAAGAGGCCGAGAAGAACGGCCTGCCCGGCGTGTCCAAGCTGCCCTATACGCTGAAAGTCCTTCTGGAAAACCTGTTGCGTTTTGAAGACGGGCGCACCGTCACCAAGGCTGATATCGAGGCGGTCGCGGCCTGGGTGAATACCGGCAAATCCGATCACGAAATCCAGTATCGCCCGGCGCGCGTGCTGATGCAGGACTTTACCGGCGTGCCGGCGGTCGTGGACCTTGCCGCCATGCGCGACGCCACGAAGGCGCTGGGCGGCGACCCCAAAAGCGTCAATCCGCTGGTACCGGTCGATCTCGTCATCGACCACTCTGTGATGGTGGATTATTTCGGCGGCGCCGACAGCTTCCAGCGCAATGTGGAGCGCGAATACGAGCGTAATGGCGAGCGCTACAAATTCCTCAAATGGGGCGCGAGCGCGTTTGACAATTTCCGCGTCGTCCCGCCCGGCACCGGCATCTGCCACCAGGTGAATCTGGAATACCTCGCCCAGACCGTCTGGACCAAGGATGAAGACGGCGTGACCTACGCCTTCCCCGACACGCTGGTCGGTACCGACAGCCACACCACCATGATCAACGGCCTTGCCGTGCTCGGCTGGGGCGTGGGCGGCATCGAGGCCGAAGCGGCCATGCTCGGCCAGCCTGTTTCCATGCTGATCCCGGAAGTGATCGGCTTTAAACTGACCGGCAAGCTGCCCGAAGGCGCGACGGCGACCGACCTCGTGCTCACCGTGGTGCAGATGCTGCGCAAGAAGGGCGTGGTCGGCAAGTTCGTGGAATTCTATGGCGCTGGCCTTGATAGCCTGTCGCTGGAAGATGCGGCCACCATAGCCAACATGGCCCCGGAATACGGCGCGACCTGCGGCTTCTTCCCTGTCGACAACGAGACCCTCTCCTACCTCACCGCCACGGGCCGCGACGCCTCGCGCGTGAAGCTGGTGGAGCAATACTCCAAGGCGCAAGGCATGTTCCGCCCGGAACGCAAGGACGAGCCGGTTTATACC
>JBJHCI010000283.1:0-3586 GCA_050485925.1 Maricaulaceae bacterium | reverse complement strand
GGGTCGGCTGGACCAGGCGCGCACGAGCCTGGCCAGCCTGATCGAGATGGAACCGGAAAATCCCTTCTTCCACGAGTTGGAAGGCCAGATGCTCTACGAGAGCGGGCGCATCGCGGAGTCTATTGTCCCGCACCGTCTGGCCATGGAACTGATGCCGGAGGCCCCGCTTCTGCGGATCAATCTCGCCGTCTCGCTGATCGGGCTGAATGAGCCGGAAGGCATTGACGAGGCCATTTCCCATCTGCGCTTCGCATTGACCGAGGAGCCCGACAACACTTGGGCCTGGTTCCAACTTTCACTGGCACATGAAGCGCGCGGTGAAACATCGCTGGCCCAGCTGGCCACCGCCGAGCGCTTCTTTGCTGCCGGTAACACCATGCAAGCATTCGTATTCGCCAGCCGTGCCCGCCACGAACTGGACGAAGGTACACCCGCCTGGATACGGGCTAGCGAGCTGATCGCGGTGGCAGAACCCACGCCCCAGCAAATCCGCGAATGGAATCGCAGCCAGCAGGAACGCCGGCAATATACTCCGCCGGCCCGGCATGACGCGGCCAGCCTGCGCTTTGACTGACCCTTTTTTTGACCGGAAAGCTGACCTGATGCGCCTGCTCCCCGCACTTTTCGCATGCCTTATAGTTGCCGCCTGTTCTGGGCAGGTTGATGAAGCCGCCGAAACCGAGGCGTTCAACCAGCGCGTCCACCGCTATATCGTGGAGAATCCCGAAGTCATCGAGGAAGCGATCATCGCCCTGCAACAGCGCGCGATGCAGCAGGAGCAGGAGCGTCTCGAGCGCGGCATCGCCGAATTCGAGACCGATATCCTTAACGATCCGCGTGACCCGGTCTGGGGACCGGCAGACGCGCGCGTAACCATCGTCGAGTATTTCGACTATAATTGCGGGGCCTGCGCCGCAGCCAATGAATGGCTTACCCGGGTGAGCGACGCGCATGAAGGCGATATCCGAATCATATTCAAGGAATTTCCGATCCTTAGCGAACGCTCGCACGTGGCGGCCCGCGCCGCCCTGGCCATCTGGCAACTGGCACCGGACCGGTATTTCGCCTTTCATAATGCCCTGATGCGCGAATCCGCGCCGCGAACCAGCGATCTGATCATGGAAATTGCGGCTACCAGCGGGGTCGATCCCGTGTTGCTTGAGGAAACAATGAATTCGGAGGAAATCAGCCTCCACTTGGCCGAGACCCATGAGATCGCCAACCTCGCCCAGATCCGGGCCACGCCCACTTTCATCGTCAATGGACAGGTGGTGGAGGGCGCAGCTTTTGGCCGTCTGCAGCAGGCGGTCTTGGACGCACTGGAGCGCCCGTAAAACCTGCTCCCATAAACAGATTAGCCGCGGCGCATACGTCCATGCGGGATCGCTTATCTGTGGACAGGCGTTGAAGCCGAAGGGCAACAGGCCTAGGTTAGAGCTACGCCAAAGACTGTTGAACCAGACGCTCCCGCCCGAGGCGGACGGGGGCCAGGAGGATTTATGACCCCATCAAGACGCCCGCAACGCCAACCTCGTGAACCACGTATTGATATCGCCCGCGTGGGCGAAGCCGGAACCGTTCTGGCCCTTGCTGCGCCGGGCTTTTCCGTGCCCGATCTCAATGCCGCCGCCAGCGCCGCGGAGCGCGCCGGCTACAAGCTGACCGTTGCCTCCGGTGCGCGCGCGCTGGTCTCTGGACGCACCGAAACCGGCGAGGAGATGAACTTCGTGGTCGACGAGGCGCTGGGCGGTCCCGATGCCGCCGACGCAGCCGGGCTGATACTGCCCGGCGGGCGGCGCGCCGTGGATGCGCTCAACGATTCCAACGATGCGCTGCGCCTTGTCCAGGACATGTTCGCCAGCGGCCGTCCGATCTTCGCAGCTGGCGAGGCGCTAACTATTCTCGCCGAAGTCTCCGGCAAGGATACGGGCGATGCCGAAGCCGCGCTGGCCCTTAATGGCGACGTGTTCGCCGCCAGCGGCGAAACCGCCCGCGACGATGTCGCCAAGGCGTTTGCCGAGTCGCTTCAGCCGCAAAAATCCAAAGCCGCCTGAGGCGCAGCCATCCTGCCTGCAGACAGAATGACCCCGGGCATCTTGGTCCGGGGTCTTTTTGTCTGCCCGGCCGGATCACCCGGTCAGATCGACCGCTAGAGCCAGTCCTTTGTGCCACTGGCCGCCGCGACGCCGCTGGCAAAACAGGCCTGCAGAAGATAGCCGCCTGTCGGCGCTTCCCAGTCCAGCATTTCGCCCGCCACGAACACGCCGGGCATGGCCTTGAGCATGAAATGCGCGTCGACCGCCTCGCGGGCAATGCCGCCTGCGCTGGAAATGGCCCGGTCAAGGCCCTGCATGCCGGTCAGCATTATCGGACATGCCTTGATGTGCGCGGCGAGCTTTTGTAGTTCACGCGGCACCTCACCTGCCTCGCGCAGCAGTGCCGACGACAGCGCAGAGAGCCGCGCCTGCTTGCGCAGCGTGTTGGCAAGCGACTGGCCGGGTTTTGCAGACGCAAGGCGCGTCGCCAACGCGTCTTCTGTTGTGTCGGGCGCGAGATCGAGCGTCAGCACGGCTCTGCCCTCTCCCTCAATCGCGGCACGCAAACTGGCGCTCAAGGCGTAAATGGCCCCGCCCTCAATCCCGTAGGCCGTGATCATGGCTTCGCCGCGTATCGTGCGGCCATCATGGCTGAAGCTGGCGGTTTTGAGGGGCTCTCCGGCAAAGCGCTCCTTGAACACGGCCGGCCAGCGCACATTGAAACCCGCATTGGCAGGCGCAAACGGCGTGATTGTCACGCCCCGTTCCGCCAACCAGCCGATCCACTCGCCCTTGGAACCGAGACGCGGCCAGCTCGCCCCGCCCAACGCCAGGATCACCGCGTCGGGCTTGATCGGGCGTTCAAGCCCGTCCGGCCCGGCGATCAGGAATCGGCCTGCCCCATCAAAGCCCCGCCAGGTGTGGCGCGTGAGGATAGCAACGCCGAGCGCATCGAGCCTTGCGAGCCATGCACGCAGCAAGGGCGAGGCCTTCATGGATTTGGGGAAGATACGCCCGCTCGACCCGATAAAAGTCTCCTGACCCAGCCCTTTACACCATTGGATCAGGTCTGAGGGCGGGAAGGCGCGGATGCACGGCTCCAGCCAGTCACGCGCCGCGCCGTAGCGGTCCAGAAACGTCTCCAGGGCTTCTGAATGGGTTAGGTTGAGCCCACCTCTTCCCGCCATCAGGAATTTGCGTGCGACACTCGGCATACGTTCATAGACGTCAACGGCGAAGCCTTCGCCCGCGAGCTTCTCGGCCGCGATCAGGCCTGCCGGCCCTGCCCCGATAATGGCAACGCGCTTGCTCATTCGCTCGGCGTGTCGAAGCGCCCGCCCCGGCCCTCACCTTCTGAGAAGCGGGTAGCACCCGCCACCGTCTCACCGCTCTGAAGTGTCTTCAGGCCCAGCTTGAACTCGGCCGCAAGCGCCTGTTCTTCGGAAAGGCTCCATTGGGTGAGCGCGCTTGTCCGGTCATGGCGCAGGCAGGTTTGCGGGAAAGCCGCGATCTCGCGGGCGAGGATCAGCGCGGCCTCCAGCGCCTTGCCC
>JBJHCI010000282.1:0-3589 GCA_050485925.1 Maricaulaceae bacterium | reverse complement strand
TCCCTGTCGAGCTGTTCGGTCAGGAAGGTGTTGAGCCGCCGGTTCAGTTCCAGCCCTGCCATGGAGAGCAGGGGGTGCAGGCCATCGGGCGGGCCGGGCGAGAAGAAATAGCTGGTATTGGTGCCCATCTCGTGGAAGTCGGCGGCGATATTGGGCGACCATTCGCGCGTGGCGCGCACCAGGGCCTGCGCCTCGGGCTGGGTTACGGGCAGCCACTGCCGGTTCAGGTCGAACCAGTAATGGTTCGTCCGGCCCCACGGCCATTCATTGAAATGCTCGCGATGCTGGGGATCGGCAACCGGCACGCGGGCCCGGTGCATATTGGTCCAATTGGCGAACCGGTCGGCACCATCCGGGTTGATCAGGCCGATCACATGTATGACTGAACGGTCAAGAATATCAGCGACTTCCGCGCCCTGACCAGCGGCCAGGAAGTAGAGGATCGGCATAATCGCATCATAACTGGACGGCTCCGAGCCATGCACACCATGGGTGAGATTGACCACTACGGGCTGGTCAGCGGGGATCGCGCCGGTGCCGCCAGAGGCCGACAGGGCCAGATGCGCTTCGCGTATATCGTCCAGCCGGGCATGGTTTTCCGGCGAGGTGATGGTGGCGCGCAGGATCGGGCGGCCGAAATGGGACTGTCCGATCACGTCCACGCTCACCCGATCGGAAGCCGCCGCGACAGCGCGCATATAGGCGTAGATCATGTCGGGGGTGTAGATGATCTCGCCGACCTTGAACCCGGTCACATCTTCGGGAAGGGGAATAGCAGGGTCGTACTCGACTTGCTGGTCAATAAGCTCAACTAAGGGCTTGGGGTCATAGGCATGGGCCGACCCGGCAAGAATGGCGAAACCGGCCAGAATGGCAGCAGCAAAACGGCGTATGGACATGGATTTAACCCCCGCGAGAATGCGCGTCAGACTAGGCCCCAGGCCGGTAGCGTCAAGCGCCGGGTGCGCCTTAGTGATGGCGCTTCTGGCCGCGTCGCTCGCGCATGCGGACGATGCTCGCGAAGACGTGATCGTGGTCAGCGCCACGCGTGCAGCCGAGGCGCGCGGGGTGTCGGCTGTGCCCGTTGCCGTCATCGGGGCGGATGATATCGAGATGATCGGCGCACAGCATGTCTCCGAGCTGCTCAATCGTGCGCCGGGCGTGCATATCCATCGCGGCAACGGGGTGGAGCATCTCACCGCGATACGCTCGCCAGTGCTAAGCGCTGGCGCGGGGGCGGGCTCCTTTCTTTATCTCGAAGACGGGATCGCCCTGCGGGCGCCGGCCTTTGCCAATATCAACGGCCTGTTTGAAGCCGCCGACGAGCTGGCCTCGCGCGTGGAGATCATCCGTGGGCCGGGCGGGGCGGTCTACGGCTCCAACGCGCTGCATGGTCTGGTCAATCTCATCACGCCTGATCCGGCGCTGGCGCAGACCCGCGCGGAGATTGAGGCAGGCAGCTATGGCCGGGTGCGCCTGACGGCGGCGGCCAGTGGCCGCACACGTATTGGCGACGGCTTTATCGGCCTCACCGTGCGCTCCGAAGATGGTTGGCGGGACAATGCCTCGCTGTTTCGCGCAGCGCTGCAGGCGCGGCTGGACTGGGGTGAGGGCGCGACCCGATGGAGCGCGCGTACCACGCTGATTCATCTCGAACAGGAAACGGCTACCTTTGTAAACGGCTTCAGGGCCTATCGTGATGTGGCCGCCTCGCGCCAGAACGCCAATCCGGAAGCCTTCCGCGATGCGCGGGCCTTGCGGGTAAGCCTGGATGCCGAACACACCTGGTCGGAACGCTGGGCCCTTTCCGGCGCGGTCTATGCGCGCTCCAACGACATGGATTTCAGACTGCACTTCCTGCCCTCCAGAGCGCTTGAGGAGACGGGCCATGACAGTCTGGGCTTCCAGAGTGCGGTGAGCTTCGAGAACGCCTCCACGCGGCTCTCAGCGGGGCTGGATGGCGAATGGACGCGCGGCTATCTGATCGAGGATCAGACCCTGCCGAGCTTTGGCGCATTCCCGCAAGGCATCCATTACGATTACGACGTGGAAGCGCTGACCGGCGCAGTGTTCGTACAAGGACGACATCGCGTGACGGAGCGGCTGGATATTGAAGGCGGGGTGCGACTGGAAACCACCCGCTTTGACTACACCAATAATACCGATGACGGCGTGATAGGCCGCTTCTTGCGCCTGCCGGACCGCTCTGACGGCTTCACAACATTCGCGCCCCATGCGGGGCTG
Source organism: Maricaulaceae bacterium (assembly GCA_050485925.1). Classification (GTDB taxonomy): domain Bacteria; phylum Pseudomonadota; class Alphaproteobacteria; order Caulobacterales; family Maricaulaceae; genus Glycocaulis. The sequence goes on along the minus strand of JBJHCI010000282.1, from coordinate 1,345 downwards.
GTCTGGCGGTTCAGCGATGAGGTGCGCGGCTTTGTACGCCTCGCCAGAGGCGTGCGCGCGCCGCAGAGCGATGAGCTCTACCGGCTCCAGCCCGGCCAGGAGATCGACGCGATCAGCCCGGAAACGCTGGACAGTCTGGAGGCGGGCCTGCGCCTCTCCCGCTCGGGCGGGCTGGCGCTGGAACTGACCGCCTTCACCATGGTCAAGCGCAATGTCTTCTTCCGTGACGCGGACGGGATCAATGTCACGGACGGGCGCACCACCCACGAAGGCGTCGAGATCGAGGGCGTATGGCCGCTCACCGACACCCTCACGCTCTCCGGTGCGCTCACCTACGCGATCCACAATTATGATTTCGACCGGCCGGTCGCGCAAGCATTTGAAGTTATTGAACGCGGCAACCGCGTCGATACCGCGCCGGAATGGCTGGGCAATCTGCGCGCGCGCTGGCGGCCGGTAGAAGCACTGACGCTGGAAGCCGAATGGCTGCATGTGGGCGAATACTTCGCCGACGCGGCCAATGAGGCGGTCTATGACGGCCACGACCTTGTTCACCTGCGCGGCGTGGTGCGGGTGCACGAGGGCTGGGAGGTGTTCGGCTCGATCCGCAATCTTGCCGATACGCGCTATGCCGAGCGGGCGGACTTTGCCTTTGGCGGCTACCGCTATTTCCCGGGCGAACCGCGCACCGTCTCGCTCGGCATCCGGGTGAGGGGGTAACGGGAGCGCGCGCTACAGCAACAGGGCGATCGCGGTCAGTACCGGCAATACGGCAGCGCTCGTCAGCACACTCAGGGTGAGCATGCCTGCCACCAGCCCGGCTTCGCCATTGAACTCGCTGGCGACTGCATAGACGAAGGCCGCTGACGGCCCACCTGTGGCGAGTACAAGCAGGGTCGTGGCTTGCCCGTCCGCGCCGAGCGCGAGCGCCGCGCCGAGCACGAGAAGCGGGATCATCACCGAGCGGATCAGGGCGGCGCTGACGAGCAGGCGTATCCGGCCCTTCATGGCAGCAAAATCCAGCCCCGCGCCGGTGGTGATAAGGACCAGTGCCAACGAACCAAAGCCTGCAAGCTCCAGCGGCGCGATCAGCGCCTCAACCACGATCTCCGGCAGGAGGGGTGGCACGAACGGCGCGATCAGCGAAACCGCTACCCCTGCAAGGCAGGCCATTAGCACCGGATCGCGCACGAGAGCGGGTATGGCCTTGCTGGCCGAGCCTTCGCGCGTGATGGCAAAGGCGGTGACGATGATGCTGGTGGCCAGCACCAGGCCCGGCGCCATGATCATACCGGTCCAGGTTTCGGCCTCCTCGCCATGGAGCCGGTCGGCCAGCGTGATGAAG
>JBJHCI010000281.1:0-3592 GCA_050485925.1 Maricaulaceae bacterium | reverse complement strand
ATGGCGCCGACCAATTTTGCGCTGACCAATCCGGATGTGCTCAAAGCCACGTTCGAGACTCGCGGGGAGAACCTCACGCGCGGGCTGATGAACCTCGTCAACGATCTGGAACGCGGCAAGGGCCGCCTTGCCCTCTCTCAGTCAGACATGGACGGGTTCGAGGTCGGCAAGGATCTCGCCTCCACACCCGGCGAGGTGATCTGGCGCAACGAGATCATGGAGCTGATCCAGTACGCACCGGCCACCGAGACGGTCCGCCAGCGCCCGATCCTGATCGCGCCGCCCTGGATCAACAAGTTCTACATTCTCGACCTGCGCCCGCAGGGCTCGATGATACGCTGGCTGGCAGCGCAGGGCTTCACGGTATTCCTGATCTCGTGGGTGAACCCCGACCCTGCCCTGAAGGACAAGACATTCGAGGACTATATCCGCACCGGGCTTTTCGAGGCGCTGGACAAGGTGGAAGAAGCCACCGGCGAGCGGCAGGTGGACGCGATCGGCTATTGCATTGGCGGCACCATGCTCGGCAGCGCGCTCGCCCTGATGGCAGCCGAAAACGATGACCGCATCGCGTCCGCTACCTTCTTCGCCGCGCAGCTCGATTTCTCACTCGCGGGAGAGTTGCTGGTCTTCATCGACGAGGAATGGTTCCGCGAGATCGGCCGGCTGATGGACGCGCAAGGCGGCGTGCTGGACGGGCGCACGATGGCGGACACGTTCAACATGCTGCGCGCGAACGACCTGATCTGGTCCTTCGTGGTCAACAACTATCTGCTCGGCAAATCGCCGCAGGCCTTCGACCTGCTCTACTGGAACGCCGACCAGACGCGCATGCCCAAGACCCTGCACCTGTTCTATCTGGATACCTTCTACCGCAATAACCGACTCTCCAGGGGCGAGCTGGAGCTCGGCGGGCACAGGCTCGACCTGAAGAAGGTGAAAATCCCGGTCTTCATGCAGGCCAGCAAGGAAGACCATATCGCCCCGGCGGACTCGGTTTACCGCTCCGCGCGCCTGTTTGGCGGCAAGACGCAGTACATGATGGCGGGGTCTGGGCATATCGCAGGCGTGGTGAACCACCCCGACGCCAACAAATACCAGCACTGGGTCAATGAAGCCCTGCCCGAAACCCGCGAGGAATGGCTAGCGGGCGCAAAGGAACACCCCGGCTCCTGGTGGTCTCACTGGAAGGCGTGGCTCCTCTCCATGAACGATACCCAGGTGCCCGCGAGGAAGCCCGGTGGCGGCAAGCTCAAACCCTTGTGCCCGGCACCGGGCGAATATGTGAAGGTGCGGAGTTAGGGGCTGGTAAGCTGGACAAGACCGAACGGCTGTTTGCCATCATAGACACGCTGCGCAGGCGGCGCCTGCCCATAACGGCCGCAGATCTGGCAGACGAGCACGGTGTGTCCGTGCGCACGCTCTACCGTGACGTGCAGACACTCATTGCGCTGGGTGCACCAGTCGATGGCGAGGCGGGCATTGGCTATATGCTCCGACCGGGATTCTTTCTGCCCCCCCTCATGTTCAGCGCGGATGAGCTGGAAGCACTGGTTCTCGGCGCACGATGGGTGGAATCCCAGCCCGACACCTCTCTCGCTGCGGCTGCCAGCAACGCCCTTGGCAAGATCGCCGCAGCTTCGCCTGACGATTTGCGCGACCGGATGAGCGACACAGGGCTTTGGCCGGTGCGCATACCAGCCCAGACACCGCCTCCGGACGTTCTGGGGCTTGTCCGAAAATCGATGCGCTTGGAGCGTGCGCTAAGGATCGGATACATCGACGCCGAAGAACGCGTGACCGAGCGGACTGTCTGGCCGGTGCAGCTTGCCTACTACGAAAACAAGCAGATCGTCGCCGCATGGTGTGTCGCACGCGGCGCGTTCCGCCATTTCAGGACAGATCGTATCACCTCCATCTCTCTTGAGGAGACAAGGTTCGGCGAACGCCGCGCCGTACTGGTGCGCCAATGGCGGGATGAATGGCTATCGCACCGCCAGCCTTCACCCTCCTGACATGATCTGACAGCAGCACGGGTCAAAGCTCTTTTCATCAACCCTTGAAAGGAGCAGGCCATGGACATTCGTCCCTTCCACATCGACATCACGCAAGACCAGATCACCGACCTTCACGAGCGTCTGGCGATGACGCGTTGGCCGGTCTCGCCGGACAATAGCTGGGAAAGCGGGCAGCCAGTCGAGCAGACACGCAAACTGGCGGACTATTGGCTAAACCGCTTTGACTGGCGCGCACAAGAAGCAGCGCTCAACGCGTTTCCCCATTTTCTCACCAGCATTGACGACCAGATCATTCACTTCATCAATATCAGGTCACCAGAACCAGACGCGTTTCCGCTTTTGCTCTTGCACGGCTGGCCGGGCAGCTTTGCGGAGTTTCTGGATATCGCAGACCGGTTGAGCAATCCCCGCCAGCATGGTGGTGCCGCCGGTCCTGCCTTTGACCTCGTCATCCCCTCACTGCCGGGCTTCGGATTTTCCACGCCGCTGAGCGGCACAGGCTGGGACGCAGCGCGGATCGGACAGGTCATGGACATGTTGATGAAACGGCTCGGATATCAGCGCTACGGGATTCATGGCAGCGATGTCGGGGCACTTGTTGCGCGCGAAATGGGCATTGCGGCACCAAGCGGACTAGTTGGTATTCACGTCCAGCAAATCTTTGCGTTTCCTGACGGAACGCCTGGCGAAATGGACGCCCTGACTCCGTTCGAGATCGAAGGGTTTTCCGTCCTCGATCACTTCCAGAAATACGCCGGCTATAACGACATCCAGTCCAAACGGCCGCTGACGCTGGCCTACGGTCTCACAGATTCACCGGCCGGCCTGCTGGCGTGGAATGCCGAGCTTTTCACCGGCTTCCTGGGCGAGAACGCCGGGAATCTCGACATCGCTCGTTTCCTGACACATGTATCGATTTATTGGTTCACGAACACGGCGGGATCTGCCGCTCGCGCCTATCTGGAAAATGCACGGACGGGAGCAGGCTACCGTGAACTCCCCAATCCCACGCCTACGGCGGTCAGCGTGTTTCCCGGCGATTTCCGCTCGGTGAAGACCTTTGCCGGACGCAGCAACAATATCGTGCGCTGGACCGAGATGCCAAAGGGTGGACACTTTGCGGCCAGCGATGAACCCGACCTTCTGGCCAACGACATCCGCGCGTTCTTCGGCGATCTATAGCGCACAAGGGCGAACAAACGAAAACGGGCGGCACATGATGGTGCCGCCCGTTTCGTATGATCGGCATGGGTCCCCGCATGCGCGGGGATAAACCTTAGCGCTTCGAGAACTGGAAGCTGCGGCGGGCTTTCTTCTTGCCGTACTTCTTGCGCTCGACCACGCGGCTGTCGCGGGTGAGGAAGCCACCGGCTTTCAGCACACCGCGCAGGGCGGGCTCGTAATAGGTCAGCGCCTTGGAGATGCCGTGGCGCACCGCACCGGCCTGGCCGGAAAGGCCGCCGCCGGTCACCGTGGCGTAGACGTCGTACTGGTTGACGCGCTCGGCAGCCTCGAAAGGTTGGGCGAGGATCATGCGCAGCACGGGGCGTGCGAAATAGACCTCTTCCTCGCGG
>JBJHCI010000280.1:0-3615 GCA_050485925.1 Maricaulaceae bacterium | reverse complement strand
AGGTATCAGTGATCTGAACTCCGCCATCCCGGGGGTGACGCCCCGCCACCAGGGCGGCTACGATCTGGTCGATCTGCGCCTGACCGGCACGTTCGGCAATGCTGACATCTCGCTGTTCGGCACAAATATTTTTGACGAACGCGGGGTCACCCGCACGGTCTCGGAAGTGAACGGGATTGGCCAGGGTATCGTCCGGCCCAGGACGATCGGAGTGACCGCGCGCTGGCGCTACTGAAGCCCTTATCGATACCTTCATCAGCAAGGCGCCCTGACGGGCGCCTTGCGTTTGACGGAAAGCATGAACGTGAAGATTTCCGATGCCATGTCCCTCGGCCGGCTTGACGGCATGGCCCAGGCGGAGCTGATCCGGCGCCGGGAGGTGTCGGCATTGGAGCTGGTTGAAGCCGCGATCGCGCGGATTGAAGCTCTTGACCCTGACCTGCAGGCGATAAGCTGGAAGGCTTATGATCTGGCTCGGACACGCGCTGGATCGTCGCTTGCCACGAGCCCGCTCTCCGGCGTTCCATACCTGCTCAAGGATTCCCTGCAATATCCCGGAATGCCTGCGCGTGCGGGATCGGCAAGCTGCCCAGCCACGCCCGCGACGCAAGGCTTTCCCTATGCTGCCCGGCTTGACCAAGCCGGGCTTGTGCCCCTGGGCAAGACGGCGATGCCCGAGTTCGGACTTCTCGGCGTTACCGAGCCACACATCGGTCCAATCACCCGTAACCCTTGGGATGTACGTTTCTCGCCGGGAGGATCGAGCGGAGGCGCCGGTGCGGCCTTAGCCTCAGGCATGACACCTCTGGCACACGGCAGCGACGGAGCGGGCTCGATCCGTATCCCGGCCTCCTGCTGCGGCATTGTCGGCCTCAAGCCCGGCCGGGGCACCACCGTGAGGGTACGCGCCCGCCATCCGATCGAGGACCTGCTGGTCGCTGATAGCCTGATGGCGCGCACTGTTCGCGACGTCGCCGCAGGTTTTGATCTTGCCCGCCCCGGCGGTGAGGTAGCGCCCGTCGCTCCCGGCCGCAGGCGTCTGCGGATCGCCATAATCGAACCCACGCTGGGCGGGGAGGCTCCCCATCCTGATTGCCGGCGGGCCTTGACTGAAGCGGCAGAGTTGCTCACCGCGCTGGGCCATCATGTCGAGGCCGCAGAACCGCCCGTCCACGGTCCCGCCGCAGATCGCGCCGAGCGCGTGCTGTGGATGCATTTGGGTGCGGACTGTGTGGACGCAGCGCGGGCACGCGGGCAGGAACCCGCCTCGGTGCTCGAGCCCTGGACGCGGGCGTTGGGACGCATGGCGCAGGCCCTTTCTCCTGAAGACCTTGAACAGGCTTATGCTCAGATCGCAGCTTTGCCTGTTCAGTTGTCCGGGTTCGCGGAACGCTTTGACGTCTGGCTGACCCCCACCCTCGCCACGCCGCCACCTCTAATCGGACATATGGCGCCGGATCTGGATCCTGATCTGCTGATGGAGCGGATGTTCGGCTGGCTGGGCTATACGCCGCTTCAGAACCTCGCTGGTACGCCTGCGATAAGCCTGCCTCTCCATTGGAACATGGAGGGGCTGCCGGTCGGGGTTATGCTGGCCGGGCCCCGCGGTTCTGAAAATCGGCTTCTGGAACTGGCCTTCGAACTGGAAGCCGCCACTCCCTGGGCGGATCGTTGGCCGCCCGTATCGACAGTTGAAAAACGGATTTCTGATGAGCTCCACGCCTGAAAAACAATGCCCTTCCGATCAGGGGAGCTGACCACTAAAGCTCGTCGGAAGCATCCGTGACACTGGCCATCTCCGCACGAAGCCATGCGGCCAACATGTTGACGGGCTCAGAGCGCCTGCGCCCACGTGCAAATGCCAGCCAGTAACTTTCTCCACCGGGCATATCCCCATCGGCAAAGACACTGACCACACGTCCAGCGCTTATAGCATTGACGGCCAGCAGCCTGCGTCCCAGCGCCACCCCTGCCCCGGATTCAGCGAGAGCAAGAGCGGCACCGGCGCGGTCCGTCACAAAGACGGGCTGCGGCACGACGCCATAGGCTCCCCGGCGCGCCAGCCAGTCTGTCCAGCCAAGCGGCGCACTAATGTCGGCAATGAGGGGTAGCGCTTCGAGGTCGGCGGCCGCCTGGACGGTTTGGGCCACAGATGGCGCAGCCAGCGGGCTCAGTGTCTCGCGGAGCAATAGCTGGCTGTCCAACCCGGTCGGCGCATCGGCACTGCGTATTACGGCCAGGTCCGCACCTTCGTCGAGCGCCGTGAGCGGGTCGTAGCTGACGATCTCGATCCCGGACACAAAACCAGAACCCGGCGCGCGCGCTGCGAGGCGTGGAGCCAGCCACAATTCGGTCAGATCGGCCGGTGCCGCCAGCACGATGCGCGCCGCGCCTGCGTCCTCTCGCATGGCCGCGCTTGCTTCACCCATCAATTCAAAGGCACGGCTCAGACGGTCAAGGGCTGCCCCACCCCGTTCGGTCAGGCGCAAGGAACGCCCCTCGCGCACGAACAGGGCCGCGCCGATCAACGCTTCAAGCTGGCGCACCTGCTGGCCGATGGCGGCCGGGGTGACATTGAGCTCACCGGCAGCAGCGGCAAAGCTGCCGCGCCGGGCAGCGGCCTCGAAGGCACGCAGGGCATTAAGTGGAGGAAGGATGGCCACGGCACACTATCGAAAAGAATATCTATCCGAATGAGGCAGAATATCTCATTTGAGAAAATAATCTATAGCTATGTAGGGTGGCGGTCCAGACCTGAAGGACATAGCCTCATGGACCAGTTCCTGCCCGCCATTCCGCTGAAAGGTGCCCGTGTCATCGTCATCGGTGATGGCGAGGCGGCCCGCGCCAAGCTGCGCCTCTTTGCCAGCGCGCCTTGCGAGCTGGTCTGGCGCCCGGCGGCAAGAACCATCACAGCTCCCCCCGCTATTGATGGAGAAACCGGAGCCCGTATCCTCCCGGGCCGGTTCGTGCCGCCGGGCGCCTTTTTGGGTGCGAAACTGGTGTTCATCGCCTTAAAGGACGAAACCCGTGCCGCCCGCCTTGCCGCCCGCGCGCGGCGCGCAGGCGCCCTGGTCAATGTGGTCGACAATCTGGCTCTTTGCGACTTTTACACGCCCGCCATCGTGGACCGGGGATCTGTGACAATTGCGCTTTCCACGGGCGGAGCCGCGCCCGTTCTGGTGCGTGATATCCGCTCCGCGCTGGAAGGCCTCATCGCGCCGGGCGTGGGCCTTCTCGCGCGCAGCGCCAATGCCTTGCGTGATACAGTTCGTGACGCGCTGCCGACAGTGGATGAGCGCCGCCGCTTTTGGGAAACGGCCCTGCGCGGCGACGCGGCAGCCAGAGCCGATGCAGGCGATGGCCCTGGCACGTCGCGCGCCCTGATCCGTACACTCGATCGTTTCCGTGACGGCAAGGCAGAGCCGGGCCGGGTCTATCTTGTGGGGGCCGGGCCGGGTGATCCTGAACTCCTGACGCTCAAAGCGGTGCGCGTGCTGCGCGACGCCGATGTGATCGTGCATGACCGGCTGGTGCCGGAAGCCATTCTGCAGCGCGCGCGCCGCGATGCGCGCCGCATCGATGTGGGCAAGCGCCGGGGCCATCACTCCGTAC
>JBJHCI010000279.1:0-3619 GCA_050485925.1 Maricaulaceae bacterium | reverse complement strand
GGCCAGGATTGCGGACGCGGCACGTTTTCCCAGCGCCACTCCCATCTGATCGATCAGGAGACACAGGAGCGCCATACCTTCCTCAATCATCTGAGTGAGGATCAGGCGCGCTATGAAGTGATCGATTCCATGCTGTCGGAAGAGGCCGTGCTTGGTTTCGAGTACGGCTATTCGCTCTCCGCGCCGAACACGCTCGTCATGTGGGAAGCCCAGTTTGGTGACTTCACCAATGGCGCGCAGGTCATTATCGACCAGTTCATCTCCTCATCCGAGCGCAAATGGCTGCGCATGTCCGGCCTCGTCATGTTGCTCCCCCATGGCTATGAGGGGCAGGGACCAGAGCACTCCTCGGCCCGCCTTGAGCGCTTCCTGCAGCAATGCGCGGAAGACAATATGCAGGTGGCCAACTGCTCCACACCGGCCAACTATTTCCACATTCTGCGTCGCCAGATCCATCGGGGCTTCCGCAAGCCGCTGGTGATCATGACGCCCAAATCCCTGTTGCGGCATAAGCGCTGCGTGTCCGATCTCACCGAGTTCGGGCCGAATTCGTCCTTCCACCGTGTGCTGTGGGATGACGGTGACCAGAGTGTGCGCAGGGATCGGGGCGAGTTCGCGCAGCTGCGCGCCGAGCCGCTGGTGGCCGACAAGGATATCCGCCGCGTCGTGCTGTGCTCGGGCAAGGTCTATTACGATCTGCTCGAAGCGCGCGAGGCCAAGGGCATCAACGATGTCTACCTGCTCCGTGTGGAGCAGTTCTACCCCTTCCCCGCCAAGTCGATCATCGACGAGCTGAAGCGCTTCCCTGATGCCGATATCGTCTGGTGTCAGGAAGAACCGAAAAACATGGGCGGTTGGACCTTCGTGGAGTCCTATCTGGAGTTCTGTCTGGAGAAGGTGGGCGGCAAGTCCACCCGTCCGCGCTATGCGGGCCGCGCCGCCTCCGCCTCAACCGCGACAGGGCTGCTCTCGCGCCACCAGGCCCAGCAGAAAGCCCTCGTCGACGAAGCCCTAGCCGAAGACTGACCCTCTTACCTCTGACCGGAAGCACGAAACCATGAGCACCATCACCGTTCCCACCCTTGGCGAGTCCGTTTCGGAAGCCACAGTCGGCACTTGGCTGGTCAAGGAGGGTCAGTCCGTGAAGAAGGACGATATTCTGGTCGAGCTGGAAACCGACAAGGTGTCGGTGGAGGTGCGCGCGGAGGAAGATGGCGTCGTCACCTCCATTGCCGCGCAAGAGGGCGATACGGTGGAGATCGGCGCCAAGCTGGCCGATTTCGAGGCGGGCGCATCTGGCAGCCCCAAGCCAGCCGCGAAGAAAGAAGACAAGGCCGACGCCAAGCCGGAAAAGAAGGCGGAGGCCAAAAAGGAAGAGGCCAAATCCGGCAATGGCAAGTCCGGCGGCGGCGATCTTGTCGACGCCAAGGTGCCGGTGATGGGCGAGAGCGTAGCCGAAGGCACGGCGGGTAACTGGCTGGTCCAGCCCGGCGAGGCGGTCGAGATGGATCAGGCGATCCTGGAGATCGAGACCGACAAGGTTGCCGTGGAAGTGCCCTCGCCCGCCGCAGGTGTGCTGGAAGAGACGCTGGTGAAGGAAGGCGACAGCGTAGAGCCCGGTCAGGTAATCGCGCGTATCCGCGAAGGCGCCTCTGCCGGAAAATCAGAGAAATCCGAAGCTGCGCCGACACCGGCCAAGGCCGAGTCCAGCGGTTCAGGCGATGTGAAGGCCATGCCGTCGGCCGAACGCGTGGCAAAGGAAAACAATCTTGACCTCTCCAAGGTCGAGGGCACGGGCCGCGATGGCCGCGTGACCAAGGGCGATGCACTTGCCGCCCTGTCCGCGCCCGCCAAGGCGCCCGAACCTGCCAAGGCGTCCGCACCGCGCGAGACCGGTGAGCGCGAGGAGCGGGTGAAGATGACGCGCTTGCGCCAGACCATCGCCCGGCGTCTGAAGGAAGCCCAGAACAGCGCCGCCATGCTGACCACGTATAACGAGGCGGACATGAGCGCGATTATGGCGCTGCGCAAGGAAATCCAGGACGATTTCGTGGCCAGGCACAGCGTGAAGCTTGGCTTTATGAGCTTCTTTGTGAAGGCCTGCGTCGCCGCACTGCAGGACATCCCGGCGGTCAATGCCGAGATCGACGGCACCGACATCATCTACAAGAATTACTACGATATCGGCGTGGCCGTCGGCACCGACCGGGGCCTGGTCGTGCCGGTCGTGCGCGATTGCGATAGCCGCTCGCTCGCCGATATCGAGAAGGGTATCATGGATCTCGGCAAGCGCGCCCGTGACGGCCAGCTTGGCCTTGAGGACATGCAAGGGGCCACCTTCACCATCTCCAATGGCGGGGTCTATGGCTCGCTGATGAGTTCGCCCATCCTCAATGCGCCGCAATCGGGCATTCTGGGCATGCACAAGATCCAAGACCGCCCCGTGGCCCATAACGGGCAGGTCGTGATCCGTCCGATGATGTATCTGGCCCTGTCCTATGACCACCGGATTGTGGACGGCAAGGAAGCCGTCACCTTCCTGGTGCGCGTCAAGGAAAGCCTCGAAAAGCCGGAGCGCCTGCTGCTGGATATCTAGGACCTGTGCTCATGAAGGTTTCGGGTTTGGCGCGTCTTGAAAATATATGGGCAAGATCGCCCATTTGGGCGTCGCGAAACCTTGAAAGGCAACGGCCCTAGTATCGCAAAGGCGGGATCAGACCGAACAGCCGCCAGCAGAACGCCAGGGTCAGCCCGAACACCAGCACGGCCATCAGCGCCTCCCCGGCCGAGGGTACGCCGCCCAGCAGGTGCTGTATTCCGGCGGCAAGACCAAGACCGCCGGCCAGTGCCGCGATGCCGCGTATCAGATAGCCCCGGCTCTGGCTGATCGTCACGAGGTAGAGCCCGCTGACAATGCCAAGGGCGAGAGTGGCCGGCAGGGCCGGCTCGATCGTCCCGGCGCTGAGATCATGGAGTATCTGCCCCGCCGCGACACTGCCCGCGCCGGACCCCAGCGCCACCATCGCCCAGCGCATGGCCGCCACGGCCCATAGCGCAGCTTTGTGGCGGGGGCGGTTATGATCGGAGACAAACAGCCGCCCTGACAGGCGCGCTACGCCCGAATAACGCTTGCGGCTCTCAGGATTGTGCAGCACCTCGAACAGAGCCGCTGCCACCAGACCGGTCGCCAGTGAGAGAAGAAACGCTTCCAAGACCTGCCTCTTGTCCTTACCTGCCCCTTCACCATGAAAAGCCGGACTGGGCTTGTGATCAACCGAACATTTCTTAACGCCGCAGATGATTGACGCGAGGACGCGCTTGGCTAGGTTGCAATGCAATGCCCGGCCCCTCCCCTTCACCCTCTGCCGGGCGCAAGGATATTCTCATGGCAGACAGCTACGACATTGTAATCATTGGCGGCGGACCGGGCGGCTATAACTGCGCGATCCGGGCGGGCCAGCTGGGCCTCAAGACGGCCTGCGTCGAAATGCGCAAGACGCTGGGCGGCACCTGCCTGAATGTCGGCTGCATCCCCTCCAAGGCGCTGCTGCATGCTTCCGAGCTTTATGAGGCTGCGGGCAAGGAGTTTGCCGATCTCGGGATCGAGACAGGCAAGATC
>JBJHCI010000278.1:0-3624 GCA_050485925.1 Maricaulaceae bacterium | reverse complement strand
GTATTGTTGGAGTCAGCGGTGCCGTGCGCAAAGCTCAGATAAAGCTCGCGCGTCTCCTCGAAATCGGGTGCCAGTGCGACCTCCAGCAAGCCGCCCTGTGACAGGCTGAGCACGTCCGGGAATGTCCCGGCAAGGAAACTCAGCTCTCCGTCACGCCACCAGCCGACTTCCCCGCCGCGTTCGGTAATCAGCAGGCCGCCGTCGGGCAGGAAGGCGAGCGACCAGGGATGTCTGAGCCCGTCAACAACCGTGTCCACCGCCACGCCATGGCCTGATGCCGGGGCGGGCAGCTCTATCGGTTCGCGCCGGTCGTTGCAGGCAGTGACTACAAGGCATGTGGCAAGGATGGCAGCAAGGCGCGCGGCAATCGGCATCGGGGCTATCTCCGGCTTGGACGGATCTCCGCTTGAAACTTCGGTTGGACCGCCCGCTTTTCCATGTGCATCATAGAGAGCGAAATGCCCGTCCGCCAATCAGCTTGTTGGCCGGGGCGGGGCAAGGGGAGGGCGTCATGGCGTGGTTTCGTTATCCGCTGGGGCTGGTTGCGGCCACGGTTTTCATGGCGGTGCTGGGGGTGATCGTCCAGACCCAGTTCGTGCTGGGCGCGCTGGCCGGTGTGGGCGCGGAAATCGGAATCGGTGACCGACTGGCCATGACACGTGATGACCTGATGGGCCTAGGTCCGCTCTATGCCATCTTCATTCTGATCGGCTTCCTGATCGCGTTTTCCGCGTCCGCACTCCTGCTGCGCTTTGTGAAACTGCCGCGGGCGATTGTCTACGCCGTGGCCGGGGCGGTGTGCATGTTCGTCATGCTGGCCCTGATGCGCGAGGTGTTCTTCGGCGTGCCGGTGATTGCGGGTGCCCGGTCTCTGGCCGGAGAGCTGGCGCAGGCCTTGTGTGGCGCCCTGTCGGGCTTGGTGTTTGCGGCGCTGTCAGCAAAGAAGGACTGACGGGTTTCAGGGTGCATCTGCGAAGACAAGCAAAACCGCAGGTGTGACGGGAAAGCCGCACCTCACTGACTGGACAATAAATACCCCATGACAAGGCGACAAAATCGCGCATAGACTGACAGGTGGAGCCATGCGGCCGGATGAAGCTGCAGGCAACAAACATCCAAGAGGGGGAGGAACCCGATGAAGCGTTTTTCAAGAGCCGCCGTGCTCGGTGCGACCGCGTTGGCCGCTGGTCTGGTCGGCACCGCTGCCCAGGCCCAAGTCGAAATCATCACCGTTACCGCCCAGAAGCGCGAGCAGACCCTGCTTGAAGCGCCAGTCGCCGTGACCGCCGTTACGGGGGAAACGATTGCGCAGGCCCAGATTCGCGATGCGGCGGACCTGCAAACCCTTGTTCCCTCGCTGAGCGTGGGCGAGTTTGCCGCTTCGACCAACCAGACTTTCAACATCCGCTCGCTGGGTTCAAGTTCGTTCAACCCGGGCGTCGAGCCGTCCGTCGGCGTGTTCATCGACGGCGTGTACGTTCCGCGTCAGGGTGCCTCGATCAACGACTTCCTCTCTCTCGAGCGGGTCGAGGTCATCCGCGGTCCGCAATCGACGCTGTTCGGCCGCAACACGCCGGCCGGTGTTATCAGCTTCCACACCCGTCAACCCGAGTTCGAGTTCGGTGCGGAAGGTGAAATGACAATCGGCAACTACAATGCGCGCGTTGCCGCGGCCACGATCACTGGCCCGCTTGTTGCCGACCAGCTGGCCTTCCGGTTGGACGGCACGGTGAACCGTCGGGATGGCTTCATCACCAATCATGACGGGCGCGAGTTTAACAATCGCGACCGCTGGAGTGCCCGCGGCCAGCTGCTTTGGGATAGCGGTGGTGCCACGACGGCCCGCTTTATCGCCAGCGTTGGCAATATCGATGAGAATTGCTGTGCGGCGCCGTTCTCCAATGTCGCTCCGTCCGAACTCTTCGCGTTCACCCAGCTCGGCGTGGTGCTGCCTTCCGGCGATCCGTTTGACGGCACCACCGCGATTAATGGCCCGCTGGCGACCACGGTCGATACCTGGGGGCTGTCGGCCGAGATCAATCATGATTTCGGGGCGTTTACCCTGACCTCGATCACCGCGTATCAGAGCTATGAGGAAGATCAGGTCATTGATGCTGACTTCACCACGCTCGACGCGGCCGGTGCACGCCAGCAATTTCAGGACTATAACGCGTTCACGCAGGAGTTCCGTATTGCTTCCAATGGGGGTGAGAACTTCGACTGGATGGCCGGCCTGTTCTACTACAATAACAAGCTGACCTTCCAGAATGAGACGCCTTACGGGACGGAGCTGGCCGCCTTCGCCAACTTCGCCTCATCGCTTGATCCTTCGGTCGCCGCTCTGGCCGGCGCTCTCGGACTGCCGGCCGGTTCGGGCATTCCGGCTATCATGAACGCCATTATCGGTGGCAATAACGCGACCGGTGTCGGCACGCTGTTCCCGCTGCCGTCGGGTGCTGGTGCTCTGCCGACCGTGCCGGCCAATGGTTATCTCGGTGCGGGTCAGGGTCTGGTACAAGAGCGCTACAACTACGATACCGAAGCCTGGTCGGCATTTGGCCAGGTTGACTGGCGTGTCACCGACCGTTTCACGATTACGGCGGGTCTGCGTTATTCGCGCGAGACCAAGGACTATGTCCCGAACGTCGTCATCAATGACCCGTTCTCGGAGTTGAACGCTGTACAGCTCGGCCAGGATCTGCGCCTGCCAAGTATGGCCACTTGCGCGGCCTTCCCTGTCGGCGACAGCTGCGCTTTCTTCGTTCCGGCAGTCCTCGCGGCTGGCGGTGCGCCGTTTAATCCGGCTGTTCCGCTCACGCCGGCACAGGCGGCCAACCCGGCGATCAACTTCCTGCTCCCGCTGATCGAGGGCTCGGGCCTGCAGTTCAATGTCGTCAACGCGCCGTTCGCACCGGGCTCGCGTACCGACGAGAACCTCTCCGGTTCGATCATTTTCGGCTATGACTGGAGCCCGACGCTCAACACCTATCTGAGCGTTGGTACCGGCTATAAGCCGGGCGGCTTCTCGCTCAATTCAAACTCGGCAGCGACCGGCCTCTTCCAGTTCGAGGAAGAGACGACGTTGAACATTGAAGTGGGCGTGAAGGGCACGGCGTTTGATAACCGCATGGTCTACGCCATTGCGCTGTTCGACCAGACCAACAAGGACTTCCAGACGGAGGTCTTTGTCGGCGGCGGCTTCTATCTCGACAATGCGGGCGAGATTTCGGTACGCGGCCTTGAGGTCGAAGCGACCCTCGCTCCGACTGATAATCTGGTCCTCGCCGGCGGTTTCACCTGGCTCTTCCAGAACCGGTATGAGAGCTACGAGTTCGGGCCTTGCCCGCGCACCTCGTCGCTGACTGAGCC
Source organism: Maricaulaceae bacterium (assembly GCA_050485925.1). GTDB lineage: Bacteria > Pseudomonadota > Alphaproteobacteria > Caulobacterales > Maricaulaceae > Glycocaulis. The sequence goes on along the minus strand of JBJHCI010000278.1, from coordinate 255 downwards.
CGGTCTGGCCGGCAACCCGCTGTTTGCGGACTGTCTGGCAACCCGGGTCAACCAGAACGGCTTCACGGGGCGCTTCAACGATCTGTCGGGCGTTGACCGTGGTAGCCCGGAGCTCACCGGCTTCCTGACGGCCATGTACACCCAGCCGCTGGGCAACGGGCTGGAGCTGCGTCTGCGCGGTGAAACGTCCTATGTCTCCAGCCAGAACCTCAATGGTGCGCTGGCGGCGATGCCGAGCTTCGAGCAGGGCGCGAT
>JBJHCI010000277.1:0-3636 GCA_050485925.1 Maricaulaceae bacterium | reverse complement strand
CATCTATGCCGCCTTCAAATTCTTCCTCTACACATTCCTCGGCTCGGTGCTGATGTTGGTGGCGATGATCTACATGTTCGTCGCGGCGGGTACGACCGATATCCCGACCTTGCTGACCCATGATTTCGCCCGCGAGGCACAGACATGGCTCTGGCTTGCCTTCTTCGCCTCCTTCGCGGTGAAGATGCCGATGTGGCCGGTCCACACATGGCTGCCTGACGCACACGTGGAAGCGCCGACCGCAGGTTCGGTCATTCTGGCCGGTATCCTGCTAAAGCTCGGCGGTTATGGCTTCCTGCGCTTCTCCCTGCCCATGTTCCCCGATGCGAGCGCCTTCTTCGCGCCGATGGTGATGGTGCTGTCGGTGATCGCTATCGTCTACACCTCCCTCGTGGCCTTCCGGCAGACCGATATCAAGAAGCTGATCGCGTATTCGTCCGTTGCCCACATGGGATTCGTGACGATGGGCCTGTTCACGATGAACGAGCTCGGCGTGCAGGGCGCGATCTTCCAGATGATCTCGCACGGCTTCATCTCCGGCGCGCTCTTCCTGTGCGTGGGCGTGATCTATGACCGCTTCCACACCCGCGAGATCGCCTTCTATGGCGGTCTTGTGCATAAGATGCCGGTGTTTGCCGCCTTCTTCGCGCTCTTCACCATGGCCAATGTCGGCCTGCCGGGCACGTCCGGCTTTGTCGGCGAGATCATGACCATGTTTGGCGCGTTCGAGTACGATCCGCGCGTAGCCGCCGGTGCGGCGCTCGGCGTGATCTTCTCGGCCGTCTACATGCTCACCCTCTACAAGAACGTCGTGTTTGGCGAGATCACCAATCCGAAGATCGAAGCGGCGACCGACCTTGACTGGCGCGAGTGGGTGAACCTCTCCGTGCTGGGCTTCATGGCGATCTGGCTCGGCTTCTTCACGACGCCCATCACCGATGTCACGTCTGCCTCCGTCGAGGCGCTCATCTCCCAGTACACGGCTGCGCTTGCGGCCTCCGCGAACCCGTAAATCCAAGGCACGACGCCCATGACCGCGACCGAGCTGCTTGCTGATCTCCGACTGATCGTTCCCGAACTGGTGCTGGCTATCGGCGCGCTGGGCCTGCTTGTTGCGGGTGTATTCATTCGCGGTGATCAGGCAGCTTCACGTCTGGTGTCGCTGGCTTCGCTGGTGCTGCTGGTGTTGGCCGCCGGTGTAGCGGTGTTTCTCGCGCCGGAGGGGGGCGGCACGGCCTTTAACGGTGCGATCGTGCTGGACAGCTTTGCGCTCTACGCCAAGGCAGTAGTGTTTCTTGCCGCCGCCGTCGCGCTGGTGCTGGCGGGCAATTTCCTGGAGGCCGAACGCATCGGCCGGTTTGAGTATCCGGTGCTCATCCTGCTGGCGACGCTCGGCATGTCGGTCATGGTTTCTGCCAATGACCTGATCACCCTCTATCTCGGCCTCGAGCTGCAATCGCTCTCACTCTACGTGCTGGCCGCCTTCAACCGCGACAGTCTGCGCGCTTCTGAAGCCGGCCTGAAGTATTTCGTGCTGGGCGCGCTGTCCTCCGGCTTGCTGCTCTATGGCGCGTCGCTGGTCTATGGTTTTGCCGGTTCCACCAGCTTTGATGCGATCTCGCTTGCCGCAGCCGATCCGTCCGTTGGCCTCATTTTCGGCCTCGTCTTCGTGGTCTCCGGTCTTGCCTTCAAGATTTCCGCCGCGCCCTTCCACATGTGGACGCCGGACGTTTATGAGGGCGCGCCGACGCCTGTGGCCGCCTTCTTTGCCACCGCGCCGAAATTTGCCGCCATGATGCTGTTGATCCGCGTGCTGATGGAGCCGTTTGGCGCCATGGCCGACCAGTGGCAGCAGATCACCATCATTCTGGCCATCCTCTCCATGGCCATCGGCGCGCTCGGCGCGCTATTGCAGACCAATATCAAACGCCTGATGGCCTATTCCTCCATCGGCAATATGGGCTATGCGCTCGTGGGCCTGTCGGCGGGCACCGAAGCGGCTGTGTGGGCGGTCATGCTCTACATGACGCTCTACGTGATCGGTGTGGCTGGCGCGTTCGGTGTCATCCTCTCCATGCGCCGCGCGGAAGGCATGGTGGAGCGGATCGAGGATCTGGCAGGGCTCTCCAAAACCCGGCCCGGCCTCGCGCTTGCCTTTACCGGGCTGCTCCTGTCCATCGGCGGCATGCCCTTCCTCGTCGGCTTCTTCGGCAAGTTCCTCGTCTTCTTTGCCGCCGTGCAGGCGGGCCTGATCTGGCTGGCCGTGCTGGGCGGGCTCTTCTCCACGATCTCGATTGCCTACTATCTGATGGTACTGAAGCGCGTCTGGTTCGACGAGCCGGTGGCCGAGTTCCTGCCTGCGCCTGCCAGCATCGCCGTCATCACGCGCGTAGCCGGGATCGGCACGGTCGGCCTTCTCCTGCTGGTACCCTTCATGCTGGGTCAGGTCATGCAGGCGAGCGCCGTATTCGGCGGGTAGATGGCCGTACGCCTCGAACACTTTTCCCAGCTGGACTCCACCAATGAGGAAGCGCGCCGCCGCGCAAGCGACGGCGAATGCGGGCCGTTATGGATACGCGCAGACCGCCAGGGGGCAGGGCGTGGGCGGCGCGGGCGCGCCTGGGTCAGCGAGCCGGGCAATCTCTTCATCACCGGGCTTTACGTGCTGGACAGAAGCGCGGGCGAAGCGGCGAAACTTTCCTTCGCCGCTGCCTTGAGCGTGGCCGACCTGATCGAGGAAGCTGCGCCGGGGCTCGGCCCGCGCCTGAAATGGCCCAATGACGTGCTGGTCGAGGGCAAAAAGATCTGCGGCATATTGCTGGAATCCGGCTCTGCGCCCGGCGGCGGGCTATGGCTGGCCGTCGGGATTGGCGTCAATCTCAGCCACCATCCTGACGACGCCGAGCGCCCCGCTACCAGCCTTGCCGCGCATGGTGTGCGCATCGAACCGTCCCACGCGGGCGAGCGCCTGGCGCATCATTTCGATACATGGCTGTCACGCTGGCAGACGAGCGGCTTCGCCCCGATACGGGACGCCTGGCTCGCCCGCGCGCACGGGCTCGGGGAGCGCTGCACGGCCCGGCTGGAGACCGAGACGGTGGAAGGCATCTTCGCCGATCTCATGGCAGACGGCGCCCTGCGCCTGGATTTGGCAGATGGCACGAGACGGCTTATCTCCGCGGGCGATGTGTTCTTCTCCGGCCCCGTGAAAGGCTGACCCGATGCTGCTCGCTATCGATTGCGGCAATACCAATACGCTTTTTGCTGTCCATGACGGCACGGACTGGCGCGCGCAGTGGCGCACGGCGACTTACACGCCGCGCACGGCGGATGAATATGCCGTCTGGCTCGCCCAGCTGATGAGCCTGCAGGGCCTGTCCTTCGATGATCTTTCAGCCTGCGTGATCTCGTCCGTGGTGCCGCAATCGCTGTTCAACCTGCGCAATCTGGCCCGGCGCTATCTGAAGGCCGAGCCCTTGGTGATCGGCGATGCGGGCGTCAATCTCGGCATCACGGTCAATCTCGACCGGCCGGGCGAGGCGGGCGCGGACCGTCTGGTCAATGCGCTCGGCTGCAAGGTGAAATATCCCGGCCATCTCATCATTGTGGATTCCGGCACGGCGACCACCTTTGATG
>JBJHCI010000276.1:0-3639 GCA_050485925.1 Maricaulaceae bacterium | reverse complement strand
GGCCGATCGTCTTGATGTGTTCGCGCACGCGGTCCTCGCCCAGCGCGAGCATTTTTTCCGGCGTATCGGCTTCGGCAAACAGACGCCGAGTGGCCTTATTCACGCCGACATCGGTGGCCTGCGCGGACAGCGCGACAGCCACGACTAGGGTGAACGGATTGGAATATTCCAGTTCCGTTTTCGGTTCGGGCATGATCGCCGAGAGGGTTTCGAATATCGCAGCGGCCTGCGCGCGGGGGATAGCACGCGGGCGGGACGCTTTTCTGCGGGAAGCGGGCTTGCCGACGGAAGGAGAGGTCATCCCTCAGGAGCTAGCCGCCGGGGCGGATGCTGGCAAGGGCGCGGATGTCCTCAGGAATTGCCGGCATCTCTGCGCCGCTGAGCCAGCCGGGCGCGGGCGCGGAAGCGCTGGCGGGTCTGGGCAAGGCGGAAAGCGGCGCGGATAAGCAAGGCGCGCCCCAGAAGGATCAGGGTCAGGGCCGGACCGGCAAACCACAGCACGCTGCGTTCCAGCGAGCTGGAATAGCTGGCGAAATAGCGCCGCAGGCCAGCCGCCTTGTGCCACTCCACGAACAATAGGTTGACGCCGCTGGTCGACCCCACATGCACCAGCGCCGCACGCGGCTCGAACACCACCTTGCCCCCGGCACGCCGGGTACGCTTGCAGATATCAAGGTCTTCGACATGCAGGAAATAGCGCTCGTCAAACCCGTTCAGCCGCCGGAAGCTCGCGCGGTTCATCATCATGGCCGCGCCGGACACCGCCGGTGTCTCCACCGGGCCGGCGGGAACCGCCTCGTGCTCGCGGTGGAAGTCGCGCACACCCGGCAATAGCCTGGCCAGCCCGCTAAAGCTGAGCGCGGCACTCAGCAAGGACAACTCACCGCGGCGCGCGCCGCGCTGCTCGCTGCCATCCGGATTGAGAATACGGGCACCGGCAATGGCGGGCACATCGAGCGCGCACACCGTCTCGGCCAGAAGCGCTGCGGTGCCACGCGCGATCAACGTATCGGGATTAATGAACAGCAGGAGATCGCCCGACGCAGCGCGCGCGCCAATATTGCAGCCCCGTGCAAAACCGAGATTTTCACCGGTATGGATGACACGCAGCCGTGGCTCGGCACTGTCCATCGTATCCAGGCGTACGGTTACATTTGTCGGGTTGTCGTGATTGACGAGCACCAGTTCGTGAATATCGGGATCGGACAGAACGGCGCGGATGGATTCAAACAAAACCGGACCGGTCCGGTAGCTGACCATCACGGCGCTGATGCGCGTAGCCGGTTCCATTCATCCCCCTCGGCGGGCCTGATATGGCCCTAACACTCTTGCCGCCCGAACCGTTCCCGGAACGCCCACACTTTCCACCAAGGTACGTCCGTCCTTGTATCCGGGGCCGGATCGTAACCGTGACTTCCCCAGGGCCGACATCTGCCGATGCGGCCCAGCGCCAGCCAGCTCCCCCTCCACAGGCCCTGGGCGGTGATGGCGTCGGCCGCGTAAGCTGAACAGCTGGGCTCATGACGGCACCTCACCCCCAGCGTGTAGAACACTGGCGACAGCGACCACCTGTAGGCCGTGATGAGGGCGATTCCAACCCGTTTTGCTGGGGAGGATGCATTTTTTTTCGGCGTGCACATGATCATATTCCATCGCCGGAACGGGTCATCGCGGCATCCCACGCGGCCAGTGCCGCCTCGAAAGCAAGGCGGATGGAGCCGTGCCGCGCGGGGTAGTCTTTGGCAGGTGCCAACACGTGCAAGTCCGCAAACCGGCCCTGCGGCCCGTCTACTTTACCTGCCAGCATGGCATTAAGTCCCTCAAGGCCCGCTGCCAGCTCTGCCCGGTCAGCGCCCTTGATATGCGCGCTCAGAACGCTGGCTGCCGCCTGCCCCAGTGCACACGCCGACACCTCCAGCCCCACGGCACTGACCTGCCCCTCCGTCAGCTGCAGGTCCACAGCCACTTCCGACCCGCACAGGCGCGAAACCTTGCGTGCACTTCCGTCGGGCGCGTCCAACCGCCCCAGATGGGGTATGGAAGCGGCCAGTTGCAGCACGTCGCGCGAATAGGGATCAGGCGTGGTCATTGCTCGTCGTCATATCCTTGCGGCGCAGAAGGGCCATAGCCTGCACGAAGGGCGTCTCTGTGCTTTCGACGGTTTCCAGAACGTCAAACATCCCGGCAGCCATCCGCCTCATATAGGTATGGGTCTGATAGCTTGCCGGGAGGTTGGAACCTTCCTTCACATCGCGGCGCACCAGAAACCCGCTTTTGGCGAGTTCGACCCGCAAGGCCTCGTCCGCGCTGGGCTGATGCTCGTCATGAAAGGTGATGAGGGCCAGCCCGCCGGGCTTCAGTATGCGTGCAAACTCGACCAGCCAAGCGCGTTGCGTCTCCTCGCGCAGATGGGTGAAAACCGACAGAGCGTACATCACGTCGAACTGCGCGTCCTGATACGCTAGGGGTGGGCGCAGACCATTGGTTGAGAACCGGCCTGGCAGGTTCTGCGCGCACCAGTCGGCCAGACGCGCATTCAGATCGGTTCCGTAAAGTGCGGCGTCGGTGCGCGCCGGCAGATGACGGACAAGCCGCCCGCATCCGCAGCCGAAATCAAGCACGGTGCCGGCCCTCGCAAACCCACCGCCGTGGCGGGTCAGCAGACCATCAAAGCTGTCGATTGCCTCCGCGCCGGTGGCAAGAAAGCCGGGCCAGTCGGCATGGCCTACCACCTCCACCATGCGCAGACGGTCTGGGATGGGCAGGCCAGCCCCGTCTGTTGCAGGCGGACGCGGATAACGGCTCGCCGCATAGAGCTCCCAGGCGCGAAAAGCAAAAGGCAGGCTGGCCAGCCGGCCCGCCAGCGGCTTGAGCGCGGAGGGCAGCAGCCCACGTCCGAAACCGGCCGGCGCACCTGCGCTGGGACCGCTCATCACCTATCCCTTCAGCCGCCAGACAGGGCCTTCGGGCGTATCGTCCACGAGCACGCCCAGCGCGTCGATCCGTTCGCGCAGGGCATCAGCCCTGGCGAAGTCCTTGGCCAGGCGCGCGGCCTGACGTTCATCCAGCAGAGCGTCTATCTCGGTTCGGCGGCCTGCCTCCACGCTGTCCAACCCGAACCACTGGTCCGGATCGGCCTGAAGAAGTCCCATGAGCGCGCCAGAGGCTAGAAGCGCGCCCTTGGCTTCAGCCCGCTCCGCGTCTGTCTCCGCCTTGTTAGCCCGGCCCGCGATCTCGAACAGGGCGGCAAGGGCCTTGGGCGTATTGAGATCATCGCTGAGCGCATCCAGCACGGCTGCAGGCGCTGGTACGTCTGTGGGGTTCACATCACGCAAACGGCGCAGCACGCCGTAAAGGCGATCAAGAGATTTGCGGCTCTGCTCGATCAGCCTGTCGGTCCAGTCCAGCGGGGCGCGATAATGACCCGACAACAGGCCATAGCGGATCACTTCGCCCTTCACCCCGCGTGCCAGCAGCTCGCTCGGGCGGATGATATTGCCGAGCGATTTGGACATCTTTTCAGAGTCCATCGAGACAAAGCCGTTATGCACCCAGTAGCGCGCCAGCGGGCCGTCATGATGCAGGCATTTGGCCTGCGCCACCTCGTTCTCATGATGCGGGAAGACCAGATCCATGCCC
>JBJHCI010000275.1:0-3648 GCA_050485925.1 Maricaulaceae bacterium | reverse complement strand
GGGTTTCTCCGCGGGCCTTCCCATCCTGCTTGTCTTCTCCACGCTGTCGGCCTGGCTGCGGCTGGAGGGCGTGTCGCGCACCGAGATCGGCTTCTTCGCCTGGGCAGGCATGGCCTACACGTTCAAATTCATGTGGTCGCCGCTGGTGGACCGCCTGCCATTGCCGTTCCTCGACAGGCTTCTGGGCCGCCGCCGCTCCTGGATATTCCTCGCGCAGATCGTCGTGATCGGGGCGATATTGCTCGCCTCCACCGCAACACCGTCTACCGGCCTTGTCGTGATCGCCGTCGCGACCGTGATGATCGCGTTCGGCTCGGCCACGCAGGACATTGCCCTTGATGCCTGGCGCATCGATGTGGCCGAGGACCGGTTGCAGGCGCTGCTGGTTGCGATCTATCAGTGGGGTTACCGGTTCGGCATGATCGCGGCGGGCGCGGGCGCGCTGGTCATGGCAGATTTTGCAAGCTTCTCCTTTGCCTACACGGTTCTGGCCGGCCTGATGCTGATCGGGGTGGCCGGCGTGTTTCTCGCACCGGAGCCTGCCCGCCCGCAAACGCTCGGCGGCGGTGCCGAGGCCATTGAAGGCGCGGTGAAGGGCAATCCGCTGGGCGAGGCGGCAGCCTGGCTCTATTCGGCGGTCGTAGCCCCGTTCGTCGATTTCATTGTGCGCTATCGCTGGATCGCGCTCCTGATCCTCACCCTGATCGGGGCCTACCGGCTCAATGATTTCGTGCTCGGTTTCATGGCCTATCCTTTTTATGTGGATATGGGCTACACGCTGTCGCAGATCGCCGCGATCTCGAAAGTATATGGGGTCATCGCGACGCTCGCCGGTGCGCTGGTTGCCGGGGTGGCAGCCACGCGCTGGGGCGTCTATCCGGTGCTGATGGTCGGCGCGGTCATCAGCGCGGTCTCTGCCCTCGCCTTCACCTGGCTGGCAATGGTTCAACCCACCGGATTTATCACCGTGGTCAATGGTGTGGAGATGACGCCCTGGCCGCAGGAGAAAACCCCGTCGATCCTCAAGCTCACCTTTGCCATCACGGTCGAGAACATCTCGCTCGGCTGGGCCGGAACGGCGCTGATCGCCTATATGTCGAGCCTGACCAACCGCGCCTTCTCGGCCACGCAATACGCGCTCTTCAGCTCATTCTATGCCCTGCCCGGCAAGCTCTTTGGCGGATTTTCCGGTATCATGGTGGATAGTCTTGGCTATGCCAGCTTCTTCACCACCACCGCGCTGATCGGCGCGCCAGCGGTGCTGCTCGTGTGGATCGTGATGCGCTGGCGGGCCGCGCGCGAAATCGCCGCCCACAAGCCGCAGATCAGCTAGGCGTCCTCCACCGAGAGGTCATGCGCCGCCAAGGCTGCCAGGGTGAGGATATCGGACACGCCAGCGCCCAGCCGTGCGATCTGCACCGGCTTGGAAAGTCCCACCAGCATCGGCCCCAGCACCGTCGCCCCGCCCGCCGCGCGCAACAGCTTGGTGGAGATGGAGGCTGAATGGATCGCCGGCATGATCAGCACATTGGCGGGGCCAGTGAGCCGGGAGAACGGGTAGAGGCGGACATGGTCAGGATCGAGCGCCACATCGGCATTCATCTCGCCCTCGTACTCGAAATCGACCTGGCGAGCATCAAGCAGGCGAACCGCCTCGATGATCTTTTCCGCCCTGTCACCGGCCGGATTGCCGAAGGTGGAATAGGACAGCAGCGCCACGCGCGGCTCCACCCCAAAGCGGCGGGCCGCCTCGGCCGCCTCGCACGCCATGTCGGCCATGGCCTGCGCGGTCGGAAACTCGGTAACGTTCGTGTCGGCGATGAAGAGCGTGCGCCCGCGTGACAGCACCAGCGACATGCCCATCACCCGCTCGCCGGGTTTGGGGTCCAGCACTAGCTGCACATCGCTCAGTGCCTGCGCGTAATTGCGCGTGGTGCCGGTGACCATGCCGTGCACATCGCCCAGCGCGACCATGCAGGCGGCAAACACGTTGCGGTCATTATTGACGAGACGCTGCACATCCCGGCGCAGATAGCCCCGGCGCTGCAGGCGCGTAAACAGCCAGTCAGCATAGTCCGCATTACGGTCAGACAGGCGCGCATTGACGATGCGGATGGCATTCTCCGGCACGCCGACAAGACGCATATTGGCCTTGGTCGGCTCCTCACGGCCGACCAGCACCGCATCGCCCAGCCCCTGATTCTGGAAAGCGTAAGCGGCGCGTATCACCATCGGCTCCTCGCCCTCGGCGAAGACGATGGTCTTGCGGTCGCTCGCGCGCACCGCATCGTGAATGGACTGCAGAATCGCCGCTGTCGGATCGAGCCGCTGGGCGAGCGTTGCCTTGTAGGCCTCCATGTCAGCAATCGGGCGGCGCGCCACGCCGGAATCCATCGCGGCCTGCGCCACGTAAGGCGGCACATGACTGATGAGGCGTGGGTCGAACGGAGCAGGAATGATGTATTCCTTGCCGAATGTGGGCCGCGCCCCGTGATAGGCGGCGGCCACCTCGTCGGGCACATCCTCACGGGCGAGCTCGGCCAGCGCCTGCGCGGCGGCGACCTTCATCGCCTCATTGATCGTGCGCGCGCGGACATCCAGCGCGCCGCGGAAGATGTAAGGAAAGCCCAGCACGTTATTGACCTGATTGGGATAATCAGACCGGCCCGTGGCCATGATCGCGTCCGAACGCGCCTCGCGGACCTCTTCGGGCGTGATCTCCGGATCGGGGTTCGCCATGGCGAAGATGATCGGATCGGCGGCCATGGATTTCACCATCGCCTTGGTCACCGCGCCCTTCACCGACAGGCCGATAAAGCAGTCCGCCCCGTCCAGCGCCTCTTCCAGCGTGCGCGCCTTGGTGTCGGCAGCATGAGCCGATTTCCACTGGTTCATGCCGTTCTCACGGCCCTTATGGATGACGCCCTTGCTGTCACACAGGATGGCATTGTCGTGCTTCACGCCCATCGACTTGATAAGTTCCAGCACCGCGATTCCGGCTGCGCCCGCCCCGTTCACGACAACCTTCAGATCTTCCAGCTTGCGGCCCGAGAGATGGCAGGCATTGATGATACCGGCCGCGGAGATGATGGCGGTGCCATGCTGGTCATCATGGAAGACGGGGATATCGAGCAGCTCGCGCAGCCGTTCCTCGATGATAAAGCAGTCCGGCCCGCTAATGTCTTCCAGATTGATGCCGCCAAACGTGTTGCCGAAGCGGCGCACGCATTCGATGAAGGCTTCGGGATCCTCCTCCTCCACCTCGATATCGATGGCGTCGATATCGGCAAAGCGTTTAAAGAGAACTGCCTTGCCTTCCATGACGGGCTTGGAAGCGGCTGCGCCCAGATTACCCAGCCCCAGAATGGCCGTGCCGTTGGAGATGACGGCAACGAAATTGCCCTTTGAGGTGTAGTCGTAAACGGCCTCGGGATCAGCGTGGATCGCCTTTACCGGCGCGGCAACACCGGGTGAGTAAGCCAGCGACAGATCGCGCTGGGTCGCCATCGGCTTGGTGGCACGCAGGGCGATCTTGCCGGGCGGGAACTGGCGGTGGAAGGCGAGGGCTTCTTCATCATCCACGCGCGGCTTGCGGTCGGTCATAAAGGGCGGTCCATCAGATCTCGTGACGCGAAGGGAGCTCAAGCC
>JBJHCI010000274.1:735-3660 GCA_050485925.1 Maricaulaceae bacterium | reverse complement strand
ATCATGTTGTGTATAGACGAAAAACCCCAGATCCAGACGCTGGATCGCGACCAGCCGATATTGCGCATGACGGCCAACTGCAGTCCCGCCCGAAAGCCAACCGTTTCCGCGCTGAAATACGCGGGGAACAGGCGCTGGTCTGGCACCTCGATCTGCCAGGCTTGTCTGATCAGGCCACCTGGCAAGGTGTATCGCGCGGCTTCGACCATTTGAATTGGTCTCGAGTGACAGCACAGGGCGGAAATGTAGACACCGCTCCCATGCGGGAGCGGTGCAAAGCGTCGGCCGGACGTCTCAGAAGAATCCGAGCTTGTTGGGATTGTAGCTAACCAGCATGTTCTTGGTCTGCTGGTAGTGATCCAGCATCATCTTGTGGGTCTCGCGCCCAATGCCCGACTGCTTGTAGCCGCCGAAGGCCGCATGCGCCGGATAGGCGTGGTAGTTGTTCACCCAGACGCGGCCCGCTTCGATTGCGCGGCCGAAGCGATAGGCGCGGGTACCGTCACGAGTCCAGACCCCGGCGCCAAGGCCATACATGGTGTCATTGGCAATCGCCAGCGCCTCGGCTTCATCCTTGAAGGTCGTCACCGACACCACCGGGCCGAAGATTTCTTCCTGAAAGACGCGCATCTTGTTATGGCCCTTCAGGATCGTCGGCTCGATGTAGTAGCCGCCAGACAGATCACCCTCCAGCTGCTTGGCCTTGCCGCCAGTCAGCACCTCAGCACCTTCTTCCACACCGATGGTGAAATAGGACATGATCTTGTCATGCTGCTGCTTGCTGGCCTGCGCGCCAACCATCGTGGCCAGATCGCGCGGGTCGCCCTGCTGGATAGCCTTCACCCGCGCGATGCAGCGCGCGATGAATTCCTCATAGATGTCTTCCTGGATCAACGCGCGCGACGGGCAGGTGCAGACCTCGCCTTGGTTGAAGGCAAACAGCACGAAGCCTTCCACAGCTTTGTCGAGATAGGCATCATCCTGCGCCATCACGTCGCTGAAGAAGATATTGGGCGATTTGCCACCCAGCTCCAACGTGACCGGAATCAAGTTGACGGTTGCCGCTTCCATGATCTTGCGCCCTGTTGCGGTCGAGCCAGTGAAGGCAATCTTGGCGATGCGTGTAGAACGCGCCAGCGCGTCACCGGCCTCGGCACCAAGGCCGTTGACGATGTTCAGCGTACCTTCAGGCAGCAGGTCCGAGATCACTTCCATCAGCACCAGAATCGCGGCTGGAGTCTGTTCGGCGGGCTTGAGGACAATGCAATTGCCGGCGGCGAGCGCCGGTGCAATCTTCCATGCCGCCATCAGGATCGAGAAGTTCCACGGGATGATCTGGCCGACCACACCCAGCGGTTCGTGGAAGTGATAGGCGACCGTGTCATTGTCGATCTCCGACATGGTGCCTTCCTGCGCGCGCAGCGTGCCTGCGAAATAGCGGAAATGGTCAATTGCCAGCGGGATATCTGCGGCAGTTGTTTCACGGATAGGTTTGCCGTTGTCCCAGGTCTCGGCCGCGGCGATCAGGTCGAGGTTTTCCTCGATCCGGTCGGCAATCTTCAGCAGGATGTTCGACCTCTCGGCTGCCGACGTCTTTCCCCAGGCGTCTTTCGCGGCATGGGCCGCATCCAGCGCCAGCTCCACATCCGCGGCATCCGAGCGCGGCACTTCGCAGACCTTCTGGCCAGTAATCGGCGTGATATTGTCCATGTAGCGCCCTGCAATAGGGGCCACGAATTTGCCACCGATGAAATTGTCGTAACGCGCCTTAAAGGGCGATTGGTTGCGGAAATCCGCTTGGGTCATCTGGTTCATTTTGGGTCTCCTCCGTTGCTCCGGCCTCCACCGAAGTCAACCAAGGATGGGCGCTGGAAATGCCAGTGTCAGCCATGGCCGAGCATTTACCACGCTGACTTTGTCTCAGCGCTGAGACACTTCCGACGCGGTTTTGTCCAGACCCAATCTCTTCATGTGCCGATAGAGCGTTGCGCGCCCCACTCCCAGCCGCCGAGCGGCCTGCGAAACATTGCCTTGCGCGCGGGCGAGCTCTTGAATCAGTGCTGATCGTAGGGCCGCGTCGTAGCCACCTGAGTCCTCCTGCCCGAGCAGATCAGCCGTCGGCACGGGGGGCAACGGGCCGGTTTTCACGAGCCCCAGCGCCTTGCGTGCCCCGCGTGTCGCCCCGATCACCAAGTCATCGGCATCGACCGCCAGAAGCGCCACCGCATCCTCCCCTTCGCCGCCCAGCTGCAGAATCCGCGCCGCTGGAAAGACCATCCGGAAATGCATGGCCTCAATCTTGCGCGCGGTCTGGGCGACCATCGCGGCAATCAGCCGGTTGATGCCCTCGGTTTGGTCGGACCTGGAGGACGAAACATCAAGCGCGCCCAAGAGCTGTCCCTCAGCACCAAAGATCGGCGCATCAATACAGCTCATGGCGGTGTTGCGCGCCATGAAATGCTCGTCTCGATCAATGATCACCCGCCGCCGCTCTGCCAGACAGGTGCCGATTCCATTTGTTCCCTCCTGCGCTTCCGACCAGTCGGCACCTGCGCACAGGCCCCAGCTCTCGAACACCGCCTGATCCGCAATGCGGCAGCGACGCTCCAGCGCGATACCGTCAGCGTCGCACAGCAACACAGCACAGCCTGACGCACCAACCATTCCAAAGAGATCGTCAAGGCGTGGTCCGGCGATATGCCGCAACAGGTCCTGCGCCTCTCGCCGGTTCTGTAACGCATTGTTGTCCAACCGGATAGGTGCTTCGGTCCGTGCAGGATCGAGCCCATGCAACTTGACAGACCGGCTCCAGGACGCGACCAGAGGTGACAGAGCCGGTCCCCGCGCAGACAGGGCGGCAGCTAGGACTCGCTCGACATGGGCCTTAGCTGGATGCATGAACGAGATCTCCCTCGCTGGAAATTA
>JBJHCI010000274.1:0-725 GCA_050485925.1 Maricaulaceae bacterium | reverse complement strand
TTACCACCAGTTCCTTTCGCGGCACTTCGGCCATGATGTTGAGTTGAAGCCAGTCGGGAAATGCGGATCGTAGATCCTGATGGCTTCCAGTTCGATGCGGCCATCCTCCATCGAACGCTTCAGCGCCAGGTCGCCATACCAAACCAGGACCAGCGTGCGGCTGCCGGTCAGCACATGCAGATCGGGCTCGAAACCGGGATCGAACAGGCACATGCCCTCTTCGGGTGGATCGCACACGATCCAGCGGTGGCATTTGTCCATGGGCCTGTCGGTGAACTCGAAGCAGATAGCCTCGTCCAATATCCGCCATACAAACACGAAGGAGAAAGAGATGAACCTGCGGCGGGATTTCGAGAAACCCGATTTCGCCACCACCACCGAGGTGCAGCGCCGAAACTGGAGGCTCCGCGATGCTTCCACGGGTGGTTTGCACGCGTAATTCCCCGCTGCGAATATGGGTGTAGTGTATTGATATTGTTGTGTTTTTCTGGTTGCGGGGGATGGATACACTGAAGCGCCTACGCTTGAAATAGCAGTATAGTCTGCGGCAGACATTTTGGCTGGCCGAACGAATTCGGCCCCCCCTGGAGGTGAACATTAACCTACGACCTTCAGGTTATGAGCCACAACCCATTGATTCCGCTGTCCCTTTTTATTTCAACCACTTAGCCGACAAGCCTTTGATTGCCCAAACTTCTTCGTCGTGATTGGCCGGATTTCGACGG
>JBJHCI010000273.1:0-3676 GCA_050485925.1 Maricaulaceae bacterium | reverse complement strand
GGCCTATATCAGGGCCTTCAAGCCCGCAAGGACCTCCGTGCCATGCAAAGCCGCAACCCTGTTTTCGCCGATCTGGCCGATCTGATGACCGATGCCTTCGGGGCCGCCCGTGCGGCCGGAGACGAGGCGCGCAGCGTTTTCCGCGCACAGGCCGAGCGCATCGCCGCGGACATGGACCTTGCCAGCCGCGAGGAAGTAGATGCCTTGCGGGCGCTGGTCGAGAAGCAGGGCGCTGAAATCGAATCACTCTCGGCAAAACTTGCCGCTCTGGAAGCCACCAAGGCTCCGGCAAAACGCAAACCCGCCACGACTGGCCGCAAACCGGCGGCGAAAAAGGCTTCCAGCTGAACAGCTTAACTTCAACCTCTAGCACATTGTTGCGTGACGTCCCCGGAGCGGCTTACCGTCGAGTTCCGGGACGAGGCCTGACTGTGCTGTGAGGGAGGCGCAATGATGGATCTGCATACCGAAACCCATATTGAAACGATTGACCCGCTGGAAAGCGTCGAGCAAGCGGTAATCGCCGAGCAGTTCGCCTATGAACGCGACGATACCGAGCTGCACATGGCCGTCCCGGGCGAGTGGCGGGACCACCAGATCTGGTTCGCGTGGCGTCCGGAACTGGACGTTCTGCATGTCTGTGCCAGCCTGGAGCTGAAAACCCCGCCCGCCCGCTTCCGCGAGGTATGTGAACTGGTGGCAAGGCTCAACGAGCGGCTATGGCTTGGGCATTTCGACGTCTGGGCCGAGGATGGTTCGGTTATCTTCCGTCATGCTCTCTCGCTGGCTGGCGGTGAAACCGTGAGCCCGGCTCAGGCCGCCGCGCTGATCGGAGCGGCCCGTGAAGCTGGCGAACGGCTTTACCCGGCCTTCAACTATCTCGTATGGGGCGGAAAAAGCGTCGAGGAAGCCGTTTCCGCCGCCATGTTCGATACAGCGGGCGAGGCGTAGAAAGTACGGATCATGCCCGCAATACCGGAGGTTTCAGGCAAGGTCGCGCTTATCGGCGCGGGCCGTATGGGTGCGGCATTGGCGACAGGCTGGCTTAAGGCGCGCAGAGGCGGGCTGGATGCCAGCACACTGGTCTTTGTCGATCCGTCTCCGGGTGAGGCGGCACGCGAACTCGCGGAGCGCTACGGCGTGGCCATTCTACCCGAGCTGACCAGGAAAGCCGCTACCGGTGTGGACCGGGTGGTGCTGGCGGTGAAGCCGCAGGTTTTCCCGAAGCTCGCCGAGAGCCTGCCCGGCAAAGTGCCGCCGGGCGCCCTTGTCATTTCCATCCTGGCCGGTATCGGCCTTATCACGCTAGGCAAGACCTTTCCCGGTCATCCCATCGTGCGTGCCATGCCCAATACGCCCGGTGCCATCGGCAAGGGCATAACGGTCGGCATCTCCAATGAGCACGCAGATGCGCCGGAATACCGCGCTGCCGCCGAGGCGTTGCTGAAAGTCACCGGATCTTATGAGTGGGTTGAGGAAGAACGGCTGATGGATGCGGTCACGGCCGTGTCGGGATCGGGCCCTGCCTATGTCTTCCTGATGTGCGAGGCACTGGCGCGCGCGGGCGAAGCGGAGGGTCTTCCCCCCGTTCTGGCCGAGAAGCTGGCGGTGGCCACGGTGGCCGGCGCCGGCGCGCTTTTGGAGGACAGCTATAAGCGCAAGACGGCTGATGCGGCCGCCCTGCGTAGGGCCGTCACCTCGCCAGGCGGCACCACCCAGGCCGCACTCGACGTGCTGATGGGCGGCGGCGGCCTTCCCATGCTGATCCGCAATGCGGTCTCGGCGGCGGAACGCCAAGCCCGCAAGCTTGGCGGCTCAATGCAATTCTAGCCGTCAGGCGGGGATCCACAGGACCGCGCGCAGACCGCCTTCGGGCGCTTCACCCAATGCCACATCGCCGCCATGTGCCCGCGCCGCGTCGCGCGCAATCGCAAGGCCAAGCCCTACGCCCTTCTGATTGGCGTTGCGCGCCGGATCGAGCCGGCTGAACGGCTTGAAGGCTTCCTCATGCTGGTCCTTCGGAATGCCGGGGCCGTCATCATCGACACGGAACTCGATCCGCCCGCCCGCCTGAACCAGCGACAGCGTCACCCTGTCGCCATGCGCCATGGCATTGTCCACGAGGTTTGACAGGGCGCGGCGCAGCGTACCGGTGCGCACTTCGCGTGGCAGGCTGTCCGGCAGCTCAAGCGTAATCTCCCGGCCTGAGCGCGCCGCATTGCTGGCCACCTCTCGGGCAATCTTGGCGAGATCCTCACGCGTGCTTTCCTCCCCGCTCTGGCCGCGCGCGAAGGAGAGGTACTCCTCCAGCGCTGCTTCCATTTCGGCAATGTCAGCAATCGCGTCCTCGCGCTCGGGGCTCTCCGGCATGAGCGCCAGCTGGAGGCGCAACCGGGTGAGCGGGGTACGCAGATCATGACTGACACCGGCTAGAAGGGCGGTACGCTGCTCCACATAGCGGATCAGGCGTTCGCGCATGTCGATGAAGGCGGTGGCGGCCTGGCGCACCTCACGCGCGCCTGCCGGCTTGAAATGCGCCGTGTCCTGTCCGCGTCCGAACGCCTCGGCCGCCGCGGCCAGCCGCTGGATGGGCTTGGCCTGATTGCGGATGAAGATCAGCGAAACCGCCGTCAGCAGGGTGGACGCGCCGACAATCCATAAAATGAAGATGTGGCCGGTCGTGGCAAAGGCCCGCTCACGCGAGGCAATGAAGCGCAGCACGCCTGCATCCACCTGTACCCGTATGTCGACATATTCAGGATAGCGGGTGGTGTCGAACCAGAACTCGTTGTCCAGGCGCGTCGTGAGCGCCCGGCGCAGGGAGCGGTCCAGCGCCCGGAAGAAAGCTGTGCGGCGCGCTTCGGGCAAGGCATCGCCTTCGCGCAAATCCACCGACAGCCCCACCGTCTGAAAAGCGAGATTGGCTATCGGATCAAACGCTTCGGGGCCTGAGCGTTCATAAAGCGCGGTGACCATAGCGACATCACCCGCCACACTTTCTGACAGACGCGCCGTGACGGTCTGCCAGTGTTCCTCGAAGAAGGACCAGGTGACAGCCACCTGCATCATCGCCACCGGCAGGACGATGATCAGCAGGGAACGGCCGAACAGGCTGGTCGGCAGATATCGCTTGATGCCCAGCCTCATTGCCTACCTCATCAGCTCGCTTTCAAACACCGGTTCGGCAACAAGCTTATAACCTTCCCCCCGGACGGTCTGCAGGAAGACCGGATCCTTGGGATCATCCTCGATCTTGCGGCGAAGGCGCGTCATCTGAACGTCGACCGCGCGCTCGCCCGCTCCGCCCGCTGGCATCCCGTCCACTCATGGCATGACAGCCGCCATCGCTTCGGGGTCTATCTGTTGCGGGCATGATCCCGCGTCGCGCATGGCGCGCTTGCTCTTTTGATGGTGTTCGGCCCGGCCGTGCGCTGATAGTTTGCGCGTACAGCAAACCGGAACGGGGGAAGCACATGGTTAAGCCGAAGGATCGCCTTGGCGCGTTCATGGACTATCCGGAGGTCGCCGTCGAAGCGGCGCCGGACGGACCGCTCAAGGGCCTGACGCTAGCCGTCAAGGACCTTTACGACGTCAAGGGATATCCCACCGGCTTCGGCCATCCGCTCATCGTCGCCGATGCGCGCCCCGCCGACGCCAATGCGCCCGTGGTGCAGGC
>JBJHCI010000272.1:0-3686 GCA_050485925.1 Maricaulaceae bacterium | reverse complement strand
GGTTACATCCCAGCGGGAATCTTTGAGCGCATCATTGACCAGCTCCTGCAAGGGATCGGTCATCGGATAGGCAACGCCGAATTTGCCCTGCAGCAGGCGGTAGGCCTCCACATGGCGCGCCTCGTCCATCACTTGCGTCGCCGCATAGAATTTCGCGTCGAGATCAGGCACGGAAGACACGATCTTGGAGGCAGCCAGAAGCGCAGCCTGCTCGCCCTGCAGGAACTGGGAGATGTTCCAGGCCTGCGCGTGGCGGCGCAGCTCGATGCGCTCGCTCTTCGTCATACGGTTCCAGACATCAGAGCCATAGATGGCAACCGCCTCATCCGGCATTTCCATCGGGTTTTCCGGATCAAGCTCAAGATCCCAGTCGATGCGCTTGAGCGCATCCCACTGCATGTCCTTGCCCTTCTGGTAGAGGTGCATGAGCGTCGTGCGGCCCTCATCGAACTTCCAGTCGAAGACGGCATCGAACTGCTGGGGCACATGCCAGTGATCATCAATGCCGGGCATGGGGTACAGGTCGCGCAGCGCGGTCATGGTCGGGGCTCTCCTCCGAAGCGGGAGCCGGTGCAGCGCGCTGGCCTCAAGCCGGGCGCTGCCCGGTCCTTCATGTTCAGGTGAACAATGTTCACTTGAGCGGGAGCATGAACCCAAAGCGCCGTTCTTGTCCACCCCCTGACTAATCTGTCAGGCAAATTCGTATGACAAAGCTTTCACTGGCGGGCGTGGCGCAATCGGCTAGCTTCGCGCCATATGCGATCCTCTTGCTTGTGGAGATAATGCCCATGTGGCGCGCCGCCCTGTCCGCCTGCGCCTTCCTTGGCGTGCTGGCACTATCCTGCGCCGGGCTTGCCCACGCCGATGCCGTGCAGGAGGAGGTCCGCGAAGACGTGATCGTGGTGCGTGGCGAACGCGCCGGACCGCAGCTCTGGCGGGTCCATCACCCGGAGTATGCGGGTGAGGTCTATGTCTTCATCACGGTCCCGTGGCTGCCGGGAAGCCTTGAATGGAATGAGCGCCCGGTCGCGAGCGTCCTGGAGGAGGCTCGTCTCGTCCTCACCGAGTTCGAGGTCAATTCCGGCGCCATCGGTACAACCCGAATGGCCGCGATGATGTTGCGCACCATCACCTTCAACCGCAGCCGGATCATGATGCCGCGCGGCACTACGCTGGCTGACCGGGTGGACGCAGAACTGGCCGCAGAATTCCAGCGGGCGAGCGCCATCGCCGAGGAGCGCGATCAGCGCCGCCGTCAGATGCGGCGTGCAGCACGCCGGGGCGGAGAGACCGCGCCGGCCGAGACCCTTCTGGAAGAGCCTGACGAGGCGGCCCTCGCCGAACGCATCGCCTCGCTCGATCCCTCCCGCATGCACCCCTTCTTCCAGGCCATGACGCTGATCGGCAACGCGGCCAGCAGCGTCGACCTCAAGGGTGCTTCAGCCATTGAGGACAGGGTGACGCGCCTCGCCCGGCGGAGCCGTGTTCCGGTGCGCGCGGTGCAGAGCTATGATCTGGCCGTTTCCGACATCTCCACCATTATCCGCTCGGTGCAGGATTTCTCACGCGAGACCAATGAGATCTGCGTGTCCGAAGCGATCCATTTTGCCACCACCGAACTGCCCACGGCCTGGATGATGGCGCAGGCCTGGGCGCGCGGCGATGTTGGCACGCTGCGCGGTCATGCCAGCGCCCGCGCCGGACTGGAGTGCCAGCGCGCCATGGAAAGCGAGATCGGCGGGCTACGGACTCTGGGCGGGCAGACGACCGCCGAGATCGATTATGCGGGCATATGGAGCGAGGCGATTGCCGGTGCGGTGGCCGGTGGCGGCGTGACGCTCGCCGTGGTCGGCGCGCCGGGATGGCTGCGCGAGGACGGGATTCAGGCTCACCTTGCCGAGGCGGGTTATGTGGTGGAAGGACCGTAAGGTCTATTCCGCGGGAGTGGCCACGGGCTCGCGCGCAGGCGCTTTACCAGACGGGGTCTCTGCCTCGCCTTTCAGCCGCGCCTGCTTTTCCGCCCAGCGCTGCTTGATGATCTTAGAGCTTTCCCGGCTGCCATCCGGCGACCAGCCGGGCGGGCCGAGCCAGTAGCCGATAACCTCGCGCAGGGATTTGGCCGAGGACACGTCCTTCACAATCCCCACCCATTCATGCAGGCAGATTTTGAGCGGGTTGTGGGTGCCGAGATTCTTCACGATGCCATAGCGGCATTTTTCCTCGTCGATCTCGGCCTGGAAGGTGCCGAATATCCGGTCCCAGATGATGAACACGCCCGCATAGTTGCGATCCAGATAGATCGGGTTGGTGGCGTGATGCACCCGGTGATGGGAGGGCGTGTTGAGCACGTATTCCAGCGGTCCGGGCAGGCGCTTGACCGCCTCGGTATGGATCCAGAACTGGTAGACGAGATTGAGCGCGCTGCAGAAGGCGACCATCGCGATGGGAAAGCCCAGCAGGACCAGCCAGGTACCAAAGAAGATGAACTTGAAGGTCAGCGGGCTGAGCCAGGGCTGACGCAGCGCGGTGGACAGATTGTAGTGCTGGGAGGAGTGGTGAACCACATGGTCCGCCCACCACCAGCGCACGGTATGGGCAAAACGGTGCGACCAGTAATAGAGGAAATCGTCCAGCACGAAGCAGAGAACGAACACCCAGAGCGCCCAGCCCATATCAAGCAGGGCAAACTGCTCCACGAAGGTGAACCAGCCAAAGGCGATAAAGCCCAACGCGATACCTGACACGGTATTGCCGAGCCCCATGGCAAGGCTTGCTGCCGTGTCCTTGGGCTCGAACTGGGCCCGACCGGTCGCGCGCGCGTAGATCATTTCCACCACGATCAGCGCCACGAAGGCGGGGATGGCGATCAGAATAGGATCAGGAAGCTGGGGCATGGCCCTCACCCTTGCTGGCGGCTGCATGCTTTACGAAGCGCCGCATGATTTTTTCCCACCCTTCAGCCGCGTTCTCATCAAGGTCGAGCGTTACGCGCGGCAGCGTGAAATCGTTGAAGTGAATATGAAAGCAGGTACCGTCCACGTCCAGCCGGGCGATCTCGCCGGGCCTGATCGCGCGCGTCACGCAGCGGTCTCCGCGCGCGATGACAAGGCCCAGCCTCTCCTCGCCCTTCTCCATGACGAGCGCAGCCTTGCGGTCCGCTGACAATACGCCCTCACCGGCTTCGAAACCGGTCACGTCCTCTTCCAGGCGCTGGGCGGGCAGGGCAGTGTCGGTGAACTCCACATCCTGCCAGCCGCCGATAAAGCGGTTCAGCACGATCAGCGCGCCCACGGCGAGCGCCGAGACGGCAAGCACGATCAGAAGGGTCAGCGGACTGTCATCCATGGGTGAATCTTGGGGGCTTTGAGAGAAGAGCGCAAGTGGCTGATCAGCCGGTCAGTCAGCGCCATCGGAGAACGCGTAATATTCACGCGTCCACAGCGCATACATGACGCGTGGACCGATACCGTACGTGGCCTGCAGATAGCGAGACTGGCTTTCATGGATGCGCCAGGCCCGGCGCTTGTCGCGCGAAGGCGCAGGGACAGCGAAATCAGGGTCGGGCTGGATATCGGCGATGAGCTGGCCGCGCTCCCCGCCAAACCGGCGCAGGCCCGGACGCGGGGCCAGCACATAGACCAGACGCGGACCCTCTTCGCCCAGCGCCTCCACCGCCTGCCGGGCTG
>JBJHCI010000271.1:0-3696 GCA_050485925.1 Maricaulaceae bacterium | reverse complement strand
TGAATCTTGTTCTTTTTCGTCGCTCCGGGCGTGGGGCTGTGCGTCGTCTGTTTCCGAATTTTGTAAGTGCTTGGCCGCTGGACGAAAATGAGCGAGGCCGAGCGCGAGGCGGTGAAACCTGTGCTGGAAGAACGCCGTAGCGCCTATGAGGCGAAGATGCGGTAGGTGCTTTTTTAGGTCCGCAACGCATCCGCGTTGCGATGTTCCGCGAAAAGTCGCGGGCGCGCGTTCGCGCTTGCGGCGCTGCGCGCCGGGGTGCCAATTCGGCCCCGTCAGGGGCCGCAAGGCCGACCGGCCGCCCGAGCTGATGCGAGGCGCGACGCACGGATGTGCGGAGCATCAAAAAAGACTGAACCCTTCCACCACACCAGCAATCCAGTCTGCACACGCCTCCGGGTTTTCCATGGGGGCGAGGTGTGAATGGCCGGGTAGAGGCGTAATTACCGCGCCGGCACGCGTCAGCCCTGCCACATCACGCACTGTCGAAGCACGCTCCGCCTTCAGCACGGCGATGGAGGTGCCGGCTCTGGCGGCGGCGGTCACCGGATCATGGCGGTGCGAGGCGTAATTCGCAGCTTCCCAGGCCGGATCGCAGGCCAGCGACACCCCGCCTTCAACGGGTTTCAACCCGCCCGCCAGATAATCGTCCAGCACGCCCTCAGCCCAGTAGGAGAAGGGTGGCCGGCCCGCATAGCGCGTCTTCGCAGCCTCTACATCCGGCCAGAAATTACCCCGCCGCAGTGCACCCTGCACCAACGGGAAGCGCCGCCAGGCGAGATGCCAGAAAGGTGTATAATTGAACAGGTAAAAGCTGCGCGGCAGGATCACGGGATCAATCAGCGCAAGACCGAGCGGCTTTCTTTCCAGCATCCCGGCGGTCAGCACGGCGATCACCCCGCCCATGGAGTGACCCGCCAGCACGAAAGGACGGTCGTCCAGCTGGTCCAACATGACCTTCACATCGCGCGCATAGATATGCCAGTCTCGATGGCGGGCCGGATCGGCGGGCAGGGTGGTGGCACCATGCCCGCGCAAATCCGGCGCGACGATCTCGTATCGGTCTGTCAGGCGCTCCAGCAGCTTCACGCCGGAACGGGCATTGAAGCCGTTGCCGTGCAGAAAGACGAGACGCGTGGCCCCCGGTCTGTCCCAGATCAGAGCGGCCATCTCCCCGTCTGGAAAGGCAAAGCGACGGGTCTGCGGTGCGGTTTCAGCCATCGCGCGGCCCCTCAGATTGTTATGCAGTTGCGAAAATGCCCGGGTTCGCGAAACGATCAAGCAGGCGGTGCAGACGGTCGGTCATGCAGCCTGCGCTTCAATTTCCTGAATGAGGCGTACCAGGGCGTGATCATTTTTCAGCGGACGCCCATCGAGCGAGGCCGCAGGCACAGCGCCCCATAGTGCGTTCGTCACCAGAATAGCCTCCGCCGAACTGATGGATTCAGGGCGAAGTGCGTCTTCCTCAATGTGGAGATCGCGCCCCGCGCATGCCTCCAGAATGGCCGCACGGGTGGTGCCGTTGAGCGCGCCGGTATTGAGCGAGGGCGTGAATACCGTACGCCCCGTCACCCAGAACAGATTGGCGCTGTCCGCACACGCCACATGACCGCCCGGCGAGAGCATCACCGCCATGTCCGCCCCCTTCGCGCGTGCTTCACGCCGGGCGAAGATGCTGTCGCCATAACCGATCATCTTGAAGTGGGCCGCCAGCATCAGCGGTGCGCGGCGCGGCGCGTTGACCAGCACCAGAGCAGGCGGATCGCGCTCAGGCAGCGGGCCCGCCGTCATCAGCACGCAGGGCTTTGTCTCTGACATACCGTCTAGTCCGCGCCCGCCACTTCCGCGCGTGACCGTCAGACGGACGACCGCCCGGTCCAGCCCGTTGCGGGCTGCCAGATCGGCGGCGAGTCGAGGCAGATCGCCGGGCAGGCTGGCGGCGATACCCAGCGCTTCCAGCCCCGCCCTCAGTCGTGCTTCGTGGCGGGTCCAACGGCGCAATGTGCCAGCCTCGAAGCGCACGGTTTCAAACAGGCCGTCCCCCAGGAGGAAACCCCGGTCGGCCACGTTCACATGCGCATCCGACGCATCGAGAAACTCGCCGTCCAGCCAGACATTCATTGCCCTGCTCCTTCAATGGCGCGCTTGAGCATGGCGATCTTGGCGTGGGTCTCGGCAAGTTCCGCAGACGGATCGCTGTCAGAGGTGATCGCCCCGCCGGAGCGCGCCTCGACCTCCCAGCCCTGCCCGCTCCGCACGAAAGCCGCGGTACGGATCATGACATTGAAGCCGGCATGACCGTCCGGCCCGATCCAACCCATCGCGCCGCAATAGGGCCCACGTGCCTCGCCTTCCAGTTCGGCGATGATCTCCATGGCCCTGACTTTCGGTGCGCCTGTGATAGAGCCAGGCGGGAAGGCCGCCGCGATGAGGTCCGCCACACTGCGCCCTGGTGCCAGCTCGCCCGTCACGCTGGAGACGAGGTGATGGACATTGGCAAAACTTTCCACGGTGAAGAGCTCGGGAACCTTCACGCTGCCACTAGCGCATACGCGCGACAGATCATTGCGCATCAGGTCGACGATCATCAGGTTCTCGGCGCGGTCCTTGGCAGAGGCGGCAAGCTCTGCGGCCAACCGCATGTCTTCATCAGGTGCCGCCCCGCGCGGGCGTGTGCCCTTGATCGGGCGGGTCTCCACCCGACCGGTCGGATTGAGCGAGATGAAGCGTTCAGGCGAATTGGTGATCACCACACGGGTCTCATCAAGGCGCAGCCAGGCGGCGAACGGCGCCGGGCTTTCCTTGGCCAGCCGCCGGAATACCGCAAGCGGTGCCTCATCGCCGGACAGTCTTGCCGTGAAACGGTGGGAGAGATTGACCTGGAACACGTCCCCCGCCCGCACATAGTCGCGGGCTCGGGCGGCAGCAGCGATATAGCGTGAATCGCTCCAGATCGGTTCCAGAGGACGTTCAAGCACCGTGGGCGGCAGCGGGGCCTCCGGCATGCTCAAGGCGCTCACGAGGCGTTCTGCGGCCTGTGGCGAACCTTCCACACGCAGCGTCCGGGCCTGATGGTCAAATACCGCCACGGCCTCGTAAAAGCCGAGCGCCAGTTCCGGCCAGCGGGCAAGGGTCCGGGCCGTTTCGGGCACGGCTTCGAATCGTCCGGCCAGCTCATAGCCAAGCAGCCCACCGAGCCAGCCCGGCCGGCCAGCACCCAGCGCGGCACGCACTGAGGATAGCGGATCATCGCGCCCCGGCTCGCTGATCGTCAGAGAGGGAAAGGCCGCCAGATAGCTGAAGCGCCCGCGCTCCCCTACCCCGCCACCCAGTAGAGCAAGGCTCATGGGCAGGTGTGAGATGCGGCTCAGCAGGTCTTCCGGCGGCTGCCAGTCCAGCGCCTGTTCAGGCCCGTCAGGCCTCTCCGCCGCCATGACGTTCACCACGCGTCGCGCAAGCGCTCTCGGAGGCGCGTGAGCGTATCCTCGTCCAGTCCGAGTTCTTCGCGCAGATAGACGCGCGGATCACCCACCGCTTCCATGGCGGCATCGTAGTAGGCTGCATCCACGCCCAGAAAAGCGCGCAACTCGCGCTCGCCGGCTTCCTTGCCCAGATCATCCTTCAGGCGTCTGGCGACCGCCGGAATGATGCGCTCGAAATTCACGGCTGTGTTGGTCATCAGATAGTCTTCGCGCACGG
>JBJHCI010000270.1:0-3701 GCA_050485925.1 Maricaulaceae bacterium | reverse complement strand
TCATGTCTCAATGGATGGACGAGCCGGTGGTCGGCGCGCTGGGCGGCAATGCGCTGTCGGGACGCGAGCTGATCCTTGACTATCCCGCCCGGCGTGGCGCGATACGGTAGGCCTCAGGCTTCGACGTCCAGCCCGCTGCCGGGCCGCGCGGTGGAGCCATTGGCCTTTTTCGGCTGCGCCGGGGTGTCGCCCTGGCCTTCGCCTTCAGCAGGGCCAGCGGATACGACCACCATCGCCGCGCGCAAGGTGCGCTCCCCGATCATATAGCCTGGCTGCATGACATGGGCGATGCGGCCCTTGGGCTGTTCGTGCGGGATCTGGGCCGCGGCCTGGTGCCGGTTCGGATCGAGCGGTTCGCCGGGTTCCGGCGCGATGCGCTTCACCCCGTGGCGCTCCATGCTGGAGAGCAGGCGCCGCTCGGTCATCTCCACGCCTTCCAGAAGCGGCTTTACTCCTTCGGGCAGGCTGGCGCGCGCCTCGTCGCTGAGGGAGCCGAGCGCGCGGGCGAGATTGTCGGCCACGTCCAGCATGTCACGCGCAAAGCCGGTGACGGCGTATTCGCGGGTTTCCTTCACCTCGCGCGCGGCGCGCTTGCGGGTATTGTCCGCATCCGCCACGGCGCGCAGGAGCCGGTCCCGTAGATCATCAATCTGGGCCTGTAAGGCTTGGGGGCCGGTCTCGTCGGCTGGCGGATCCACGGCCTCCAGCCCGTCCTGATCGGAACCGATGGCGTTCTCGATATCGGCCTGATCTTCCGGGGCGGGTTTCTCGTCACTCATGGGGCAGTCCTGATGCTTTGTAGGTGAAGGGGGATGAATAGGGGTGTCAGCGCCGCGCGTCGAGCAGGCGGCCCACCACGCGGGCGGTGTAGTCGACAAGCGGTATGACGCGCGCATAATTCAGCCGGGTCGGCCCGATCACGCCGAGCGCGCCCAGTATCTTCTTCTCGCTATTGCGGTAGGGGGCAACGATCACGCTGGAACCGGAGAGCGAAAAGAGCGGGTTCTCCGAACCGATGAAGAGGCGCACGCCTTGCGCTGACTGGGCTTCATCGAGCAGGGAGAGCAGATCTTCCTGCCGCTCGATATCCTCAAACAGGAGCCGGATACGCTCAAGATCCTCCGCCGCTTCCACCGATTCCAGAAGCCGGGCCTGACCGCGCACGATGAGGGAGCGGTTCTCAGCCCCGCTCCAGTCCGCCAGTCCGCTTTCAACGAGAGAGGTCGCTGCCTCGTCCAGCTGGGCACGCTTGTCAGCGATCTCTTCGCGAATCGCGTCCAGCGCTTCCGACAAGGTGCGTCCGCGCAGGCGCGCGGAGAGATAATTGCCGGCCTCCACCAGGGCGGCGGGCGGCAGGCCGGCCGGTGCGGTCATCAGACGATTTTCCACCTGCCCGCCCTCGGAGACCAGCACGGCCAGCACCTCTAAAGGAGAGATCGGCACGAATTCCACATGACGCAGTGCCATATCGCTCTTCTGGGAGGCGACAAGCCCCGCCCCGCCCGCCAGTCCCGACAGCATGGAGGAGGCTTCGGCCAGCACATCCTCCGGACGTTTTCCCGCTGACGCGACGCGCGCATCAATATCGCGGCGGTCGTCCTCAGACACCTCGCCGATCTGTAACAGCCCGTCGACGAAGAGGCGCAGGCCTGCATGGGTCGGCAGGCGTCCTGCTGAAGTGTGCGGCGCGGTCAGCAGACCCGCCGTTGCGAGGTCCGCCATCGTGTTGCGGATGGAGGCTGGAGACAGGCCCAGCGTGGAGCGCTTGGAGAGTGTGCGTGAGCCGACCGGTTCACCGGAATCCAGATACGCCTCGACCAGCTCGCGGAAAATATCGCGCGAGCGGGCATCAAGTTCAGCCAGTGAAGGCGACAGGCGGGGCTGGTCACGCATCACCCCATCAGGTAGGCCATGCGGGCCTTGCCTGCAATCCTTGCCGGTCCGGCCTTGTTCTTTGCCGGCATATCGCCATACTCAATCCTCGAAACGCTGGGAGCTCGCCTGATGCGTCCTGATAACCGCCCTGCCGATGCGCTGCGTAAAGTAAGCTTTGAAATGGGCGCTGCGCCCTATGCAGAGGGCTCATGTCTGGCCGTGTTTGGGCATACCCGTGTCTTATGTTCAGCGACGGTGGAAGACTCCACCCCGCCCTGGCTGCGTGGGCGCGGGCAGGGCTGGGTGACGGCGGAATACGCAATGCTGCCCCGCGCCACCCATCAGCGCACCCGCCGGGAGGTGACAAGCGGCAAGCCGTCTGGCCGCACGCAAGAAATCCAGCGCCTGATCGGACGCTCCTTGCGGGCCGTGACGGACCTGAAAGCGCTTGGCGAGCGCCAGATCATTCTCGACTGCGATGTGCTGCAGGCCGATGGCGGGACCCGTACCGCAGCCATTACCGGCGCGTGGATCGCGCTTTATGCGGCGTGCCAGTATCTGGTGGAGGAGGGTGTGCTGGCCACCAATCCGGTGACCGGGCAGGTGGCAGCGGTGTCTGCAGGGCTGGTTATGGGCGAGGCGCGGCTTGACCTGGAGTATGAGGAAGACAGCGCGGCTGATGCGGATGCGAATTTCGTCCTCACCGCGTCCGGCGGCGTGGTCGAGGTGCAGGCGACGGCCGAAACCGATCCGATGAAACCGGAAGAGTTCGATGCTCTCTTCGTGCTGGCGCGCAAGGGGATTGGCGAGCTTGCAGCGCTCCAGCGGGAGGCGCTGGGGCTTAAGAGCTGACGAATGAAAAGGGAGGAGACATGACCGCCAGGGCGAATGATGTGCGCGCCCGCGTGCCGCGCCATAAGGATAATGACCATACGCGTGAAGCGGCCAAGGAGCGCCGGGATTTTCTGGCAGAGCGCGCAGGCGTCACGCTGGATCATGTCGGTGCCTTCTCCTTCGATCCCGGTGTCACGGCGGGCAATATCGAGAATTTCATCGGCGTCGCGCAGGTGCCGATAGGGCTCGCGGGGCCGTTGCGGATCAATGGCGAGCACGTCAATGAGGATGTCTATGTGCCGCTGGCCACGACCGAGGGTACGCTGGTCGCGAGCTATAATCGCGGCATGCGCATCCTCACCGAATCCGGCGGGGTGAAGACCACCATCCATGAGCGCTTCATGCAGCGCGCGCCGGTCTTCCATTTTGATGATGCCAGAGGCGCGCGGGCCTTTGCTGGCTGGGTTGATGCCAATCTGGACGGTATCCGCAGGGCGGCTGAAGCCACCTCGTCGGTCGCCAAACTTTCCCATATCGAGCGCTATTCCGTCGGCCCGATGCTCCATCTGCGCTTCAACTACGAAACCGGCGACGCGGCAGGCCAGAATATGTGCGGCAAGGCGACGCTCGCGGCCTGCGAGTGGATCGCTGCCAACCATCCCGGCGGCGCGCGCTACACCCTCTCTGGCGCAATGGACACTGACAAGAAGCACTCCCAGCTCAACGTGCTGCATTCACGCGGCGCACGGGTGATCGCCGAGGCCCGCATCCCGAGCGCGCTGCTGAAGGAACGGGCCGGGGTTGATGCGAGCACGCTCTTCCGCGCACGGCTCAACTCCTTTGCCGGATCGGTGATGGCGGGCAGCGCCAATAACGGCATGCATGCGGCCAACGGGCTGGCCGCGCTCTTCATCGCCTGCGGGCAGGACGCGGCCAATATCGCCGAATCCCACACTGCGATGACGTTTGTACGGCTGGAGGATGAGGGGGAG
>JBJHCI010000269.1:0-3708 GCA_050485925.1 Maricaulaceae bacterium | reverse complement strand
CACCAGATCAATCACCGACACATTCGGCGTCGGCACGCGGATGGCAGAGCCATCAAGCCGGCCTTTGAGCTCCGGCAACACCTCGCCGACGGCTTTCGCCGCGCCGGTCGTCGTCGGTACCATGGACATGGCGGCTGCGCGGGCGCGGTGCAGATCCTTGTGATTACGGTCCAACGTCGGCTGGTCGCCAGTATAGGCGTGGATCGTCGTCATATGCCCGTGCTCGATACCGATGGCGTCATTGAGCACCTTGGCCACCGGGGCGAGCCCGTTCGTGGTGCACGACGCGTTGGAAACAATGATGTCGTTCGCAGTGAGGCTGGCATGATTGACGCCATAGACGATTGTTTTATCGGCATTTTTGGCGGGCGCCGAGCAGAGGACGCGCTTCGCACCGGAAGTCAGATGGGCCGAGGCGCTTGTCTTGTCATTGAACTTGCCGGTGCATTCCAGAACCAGGTCAATGCCCAGATCCTTCCAGGGCAGTTGGGCCGGATCGCGGTTGGAGACCTTGGTGATCTTGCCGAACCCGGCATCAAACCCGTCGTCAAACAGCTTGATGTCGCCGGGATAGCGGCCGTGCACGCTGTCATATTTGAGAAGGTGCGCATTGACCTCCGGCGTCGCGCTGTCGTTGACCGCAATGACTTCCACCTCATGCCAGCGCTGGTGCTCCAGCACTGCCCGCAGGGCCAGACGCCCGATACGGCCAAAACCGTTGATCGCCACCCGAAGAGCCATGAAGCGCTCCTTAGAAAATCCGCTGAAAACCGTTGAGAGCCCGCGAGCAAGAATCCCGGCAGGCATTTGCGCACGGGGTTTAGACGCTTCCCCACAATCCGTCCATATCCGAGTGGCGTTGTTACGCGCTCAGGCGCTGTTCCAGCTTTTTCAGGAAGTCCATACAGGCCTCAAGCTGGCTGATCTCGACGAACTCGTCGGGCTGGTGGGCCTGATCGATATGGCCGGGTCCGCAGATGACCGACGAGAAGCCCCCCTCCTGGAACTGCCCGCCTTCAGTGCCGTAAGAGACCACGCGCGGCGCATTATCCCCGGTCAGCGCGCGCGCCATAGTCTCCGCCTCGCCCTCATCTTCAGGCCGAAGGGGCGGCACGTTGGACACCTCGATCACCCTCACCTGTGCTTCAGGCGCGGTGCGGCGCATATCGGCTTCCACTTGCGCCGCCAGCTCGCGCAGGCGTTTCCCCACCCCCGGCCCGTCATCCCAGGGTGCCGGGCGCATCAGGGCTTCAAACCAGGCTTCCTTGGCCAGGATGTTCATCGCTGAGCCCCCGCCCATGCGCCCGATGGTCAGTGTGCCGAAGGGCGGATCGAACGGGCTGTCGGCGGGAGCGGCCTCGCGCAGGGCCTCGGCCTCCCGGCGCAGGAAGTCCATCAGGATGACCGCGTTGGTCACCGCGCAGGCGCCCGCCTCCACCAGGCTGGAATGGGCTTCGCGGCCTGTGATTTCCACGCGCACCGAATAGAGCCCTTTATGGCCGCTTACCACCTTCATGCCCGTCGGCTCGCCCACCAGCACAGCAGAGGGCCGGGGGTTGGATGATGCCATCGCGCCGATCATGGAAGGCGCGCCAAGGCAGCCCACTTCCTCATCATAGGACAGCGCGAAATGGATCGGGCGTTTCAGCGGCGCAGCGGCAAAGCCGGGCGCGGCAGCGAGCGCGCAGGCGACAAAGCCCTTCATGTCGCACGTGCCGCGCCCGTAGAGTTTGTCGTTCTTTTCAGTCAGGACGAATGGATCGGTGGACCAGTTCTGGCCATCGACCGGCACCACATCGGTATGACCGGAGAGCACCACCCCGCCATCAACTTCTGGCCCGATAAAAGCGTGCAGGTTGGATTTCTGCCCATCCGCGCTCGGCACGCGCTCCACGCGTGCGCCAAGGCCTGTCAGATACTCCTCCACCCAGCCGATCAGGGCGAGGTTGGAATGGCGCGACGTGGTGTCGAACGCGATCAGGCGTTCCAGTATTGCAATGGCCTGCGTGCTCGGGCTCATTCGCGGCCCGGCAGGCCAAGCAGCTCAAGCTGGAAGATGAGCGCGGCATTGGGTGGGATGGGTCCGCCCGGCGTGCCCCGCGCGCCATAGGCCAGCTCCGGGGCAATATAGAGCGTCCACTTCTCTCCAACGCGCATCAGGGGCAAGGCCTCCACCCAGCCGGCGATCAGTCGGTCTGACAGAAAATCGGCCGGTGCGCCGCGTGCATAGGAGCTGTCAAACTCGGTGCCGTCGATAAGCTGGCCGGCATAGTGCACGCGCACCATCTCGCCACTCACCGGCGAGGGGTTGTCCGGCCCGGCTGCCCGCTCAATGCGGAATTGCAGGCCGCTGGGCGTGCTGTAGATGCAGGGCTGCTCGACATTGCGGTGAAGGAACTCTGCAGCAATGGCGGCATTGTAATCGGCGCTGGACTCATCCTCGCCCCGTTCACGCGGCGTGAAACGGTGCAGCGGCGCATCGCCGGGCTGGCAGCCACGCGCTATGCGCAGCCCACGCACGAACACTTCGCGGGCCTGGTCTTCCGCACTCATGCCTTCCACCCGGGTGCGAAAATCTTCGGCGCTTTCTTCAGGTTCGAGCGGGGAGAGGACAATGCCAGCTTCCTCCGCTTCGCTTTCCATGGCGTCGTCCACCGGATCGGCGGGTGTTCCGCCATTTCCGCAGGCGGCCAGAACCAGAGCGGCAATCGAGACGGAAGCGGCGAGCGGCAAGCGCATGAAAATTCTCCACAGCCAGATAGAGAGGGTTGGATCAGCTTACTCGCATGTCATAGCAGATGTGCACGATCAGTCACCCGGGGCGTCAGCGATGGCAGATGGCATGGAGCCGAGAACGTGCGGCCAGACCCGCTCGAAATAACCAAAGGCGGTGTCCCACGCCTCTCCCTCGCCCCAACCTGAGTGAGTCAGGCTGACGCGGGTGCGCTCTGCATCCAGCGGCTCGAACCGGAACAGAAGGTGGGTGTGGTGGGGCCGCACCTCGACCATATAGGGCGGCAGGGCCCAGCTGACCGATAGCATCCGCTCTTCCTGATAGCCCAAAATGATCGTGCCTTCCGAGCCGCGCTGACCGGGCTCGGCGTCCGGCAGGAAGAAGAGTTCAAAGGGCCCCTGGGGACGCAGCTCGATATTGGAGGCAGGCGCGAAGAAGCTGGCAACACCGTCCGGCGTCGTCCACAGCCGCCACGCCTCGGCCACCGGCAACTCCACGACAACGCTGGTGCTCACTGTCCACTCCGGTTCAGGCGGGGACAGAGCCTCCGCCTGAACCGCCACGAGCGGAACAGAAATCAGTGCGACGAGTACAGCCGCACGCATCAATCCAGTCCCAGAACGTCACGCAGGAACAGGGTTTCCGCTTCCCGCTGGAAGTCGCGGTTGGATTGGCGGGCAAAGCCATGGCCCTCATCCATCGCGACCAGATACCAGGGATCGCCGCCCGCCTCGCGCACGGCCGCCAGGATCTGCTCTGCCTCGGACAGGGGCACGCGCGGATCGTTGGCGCCTTGAATGATGAAGAGGGGCGCGGTGATGCGATGGGCGTGATTGGCCGGCGAGATGCTCTCCAGAAACTCGCGCACTTCCGGATCACGTTCATCGCCATATTCGGCGCGGCGCAGATCCTGCCGGTAGCCGGCCGTGTTTTCCAGGAAGGTCACGAAATTGGAGATGCCGACAATGTTGATG
>JBJHCI010000268.1:0-3714 GCA_050485925.1 Maricaulaceae bacterium | reverse complement strand
GTCATGCCCGTCCCGCTTATCCGATAAGGCGCACGGCACGCTTACGCGCCGCGTCCGCCCGCGCATTGCGGGCCGGATCGAAGATACCACACTCGCTGCGCTGCGAACCCGGCCAGCGCCCGTCGCGTGCATGTGTGCCTGATGAAGGCGCGGTGCAAGGCCAGCAGCCCACCGAAGTATAGCCCTGCGCGGCCAGTGGATGGGCGGGCAGGTCCATGGAGCGATAAAGCGCGGCAATGCCGGCCGGATCCAGTCCGGCAACCGGATTGACTTTCACCCGCTCGCCATCGAACTCGAAAGGCAGCAGGGACTCCCGCCCGCCGCCATGGGCGCGCTTGCGTCCGGTGATGACGGCGTCAAACTCTTCCAGCCCGGCATTCAGGGGCCGCACCTTCCTCAAATCGCAGCACGCCTCGCCATCGCGCTCATAGAGCCTGCCGTCATTGTCTTGTGCGCGTGCCTCAGACGGATCGGGGGTGAGTATGCGCACATCCTCAAGGCCGAGATGCGCGACCAGCTGATCACGATAGCTCAGCGTCTGCGGGAAATGGCGCTGGGTGTCGAGGAACAGCACCGGCACCGACCGGTCCACTTGCGCTAGCAGGGCAAGTCCCAGCGCGGCCTCTATCCCGAAGGAGGAGAGCATGGCGATCCGCCCGTTAAACGCTTCTAGCGCCACCGCGATGACGGTCTCCGGCGGGGTATCTCCATATTGCCGGTTCAGCGTGTTCACCTGAACACTGCGGGCGGCAAGCGCGCGGGCGCGATACGCCGGCAGGCGGTCGTTGGCGCCTTTGGCCAGGCCCGGCTGGTAGGCATGGGTGTAACTGCTCCGTGCCCAGCGCGGCGAGCCTTCATCCGGCGCAATGACGTCAAAACCGGTGCGGGTAAGATAATCCTTCTGGTCCGGGAGGATATCGCCGGTCGCACGCAACTCGCCGGCAAATCCGCTCTCGCGGATAAGGGCAGCTAGCGAATAGCCACGCCCGTCCTTGAAGGCGGGAAAGCGGATATCAATGGCGCGTGCGCTACGAGCCGCCTCCAGCGCGATGTCCGGCGGGGTGGCGGTGTCGATCTCCACGCGAGTCTGCATGCGCCTGGCTGTCGCTTCACTGCCCATAGACCGCCTCCTTGAAAGGTTCAAATCCGATGCGCGAGAGGGTTTCGACGAAGGCTTCCCCGTCGCCACGCTCGCGGCGGAAGACGCCGACACAGGCCGCGACCGCCTCCACGGCCTCGTCCGGCGTCAGGCCGGGGCCGAGTATCTTGCCGATGGCCGCGCCGTTATCGGCCACGCCGCCGAGCGTGAGCTGGTAGACCTCATCGCCCTTCTTATCGACGCCCAGAAGGCCGATATTGGCGATGTGGTGATGGCCGCACGCATTGATACAGCCGGAAATCTTGATGGTGAGATCCTGCGTGTCCTCATCCAGGCCACGGTCGATGAGGGCTGCAGACAAAGCCTGCGCCACCGGAATGGAGCGCGCATTGGCCAGGCTGCAATAATCCAGCCCTGGACAGGTCACGATATCGCTGGCAAGCCCTGCATTGGCAGTAGAAAGCCCGGCCTCGCGCAAGCCCTCATAAATCGCGGGCAGATGCGCCGCGACTGCATGGGGAATGACGAGATTCTGCTCCTTGGTGACGCGGATTTCCCCGTCCGCATAGCGCTCGGCGAGGAAGGCGGCCGCATCCATCTGGTCAGCCGTCGCATCGCCCGGCGCGCCCGCGCGGGGTTTTAGCGAGATGACCACAATGGCCCGGCCCGGCACTTTATGCGGCTTCACATTGATGGCCCGCCAGCGGGCAAAGCCCGGCGCCTCGCTCACCCCTTCGGGGCGGTCCACCGGCGAAGGTTCGGGGAAGAAGCTGGTGATACGCGCAATCTCTTCAGCGGGCACGGCCAGGTCTCGCCCGCGCAGCTGGCGGTACATCGCCTCCACTTCGCCCGTGAAGGCGTCTGCACCCATGGTTTCCACGAGGATCTTGATGCGCGCCTTGTAGATATTGTCGCGCTGCCCGGCGAGGTTATAGACCCGCATGATGGCGGTCAGATAGGTCAGCAGCTCACCCTTGGGCAGGAAGTCACGCAGCTTCACCGCCACGCGCGGTGTGCGGCCCTGACCGCCGCCTGCATGCACCTCGAACCCGGTCTCGCCAGCCTCGCTGCGCACCAGCTTCAGACCGATATCGTGTACGCCAATGGCTGCGCGGTCGGCGTCAGAGCCGGTCACCGCGATCTTGAACTTGCGCGGCAGGAAGGTGAATTCGGGATGGAAGGTAGACCATTGCCGGATCAGCTCGCACCAGGGGCGCGGGTCTTCCACCTCGTCCTGTGTCGCACCTGCAAACGGGTCGGTCGTGGTGTTCCTGATGCAATTGCCCGATGTCTGGATGGCATGCATCTCCACATCGGCAAGCTGTTCAAGGATTTCCGGAATATCCACCAGCGCCGGCCAGTTATACTGGATGTTCTGGCGCGTGGTGAAATGGCCATAGCCCTTGTCATAGGTGCGCGCGATATGAGCCAGAACCCGCATCTGGCGCGCATCCAGCGTGCCATAGGGGATAGCCACGCGCAGCATGTAGGCGTGCAGCTGGAGATAGACGCCGTTCATCAGCCGTAAGGGCTTGAACTGGTCCTCGGTCAATGCGCCGGACAGGCGCGCGGACACCTGCTCGCGGAATTCCTCCACGCGCTCTGAAACCATCGACCGGTCGATCTCGTCATAGCGATACATCGGCCTAGCGCTCCCCGGCGTAAAGCAGGCTGGTGCCGGTGGTAGGGCCTTTCAGCCGGATCGCCTCGCGCACATGCTTGCGTCCCCCCGGGTGCTCGCCATCCAGCTCGATCACGTAGGGCGCGACCACGGTCAGGATGTCGCGCAACGCCGCGTTCAGCGCCGGTTCGGCGGCTGCATCGTCGGCAAAGCGCTCAGCCTCGATCAGGGATGGCGTCCAGATGCCGTCAGGGCGGCGGTAGACAACGTGGCCATCGGTCAGGCGGTTTGCAGTGATCGCTCTCATGCTGCGGCCTCCAGCTCTGCCTGCCGGGCAAGGCCGGAGATCATCTCCGGCGCACGCGCCACCACCTCGCCAATGACGATCACGGCAGGTCCTTTGATCTCGTGGGCGTCGATGAGGGCAGGAAGCTCGGCCAACGTGCCCGATACGCTGCGTTCGCCGGGCAGGGAGCCGTTCTCGATGATGGCCACGGGCGTATCGCCTGCACGTCCCGCCGCGATCAGCTTCGCGCTCAGCACGGGTGCAGTGGTGACCCCCATATAGACGACCAGCGTATGCCGGGCGCTCGCAAGGCTCTGATAGTCCAGCTCCGGCCCGTCCGCCTTGGGCTGACCGGTGACGAAGGTGACGGCCTGTGCCGCATCGCGATGGGTGAGGGGGATTTGAGCCGAAGCCGCGCACGCGAGCGCGGCTGAAATGCCCGGCACTACCTCGACATCGATACCGCTGGCGCGTACCGCTTCGGCTTCCTCGCCGCCACGCCCGAAGATGAAGCTGTCCCCACCCTTCAGGCGCACGACGCGTAAGCCCTTGCGGGCCTCTTCGATGAGGATGTCGCCAATGCGCTCCTGTGGCACGGAGTGGTGACCCCGGCGCTTGCCCACATCGATGCGGCGCGCATCACGGCGCGCGCGCTGCAATATGGCTTCAGGCACCAGCCGGTCATGCACGATCACATCGGCGTCGCGC
>JBJHCI010000267.1:0-3717 GCA_050485925.1 Maricaulaceae bacterium | reverse complement strand
CCCTAGGCCTCCGACTTCAGAAGGATGCTCTCGAACGTCGTCTTGATGCCGGAAATGGTGGCGTCAGGATCGGTACAGTCGAGCGCGTGAACATAAAGCGTCTTGCGGTCATCACTGACATGCAGCGAGGTCGTGCCCGGCGTGAGCGAGACCAGATTGGCGAGCGTCGCGATATGGATATCGCTCTTCAGATCCAGCGGCACGGCGATTATGGCCGGGTTAAGCTGGATACCTGGATTGACCACAGCCCAGGCGACCGAGACGGACGACTTGACCAGCTCGATCAGGAAGATCGCCGCCAGCTGCAACCAGATCAACAGTTTGAGGGGCAAGCGCAACAGTTTCATGGCTGGCCTCCCAGTACACCCTCGGCATAGGCCGACGGATCAGCAAGCCCCTGCCCGGCCAGTCCCGCCAGCTCGATCAGCGGCTCTGCATAGAGCCCGATAGCGAGGCTGATAAGCGTGAGCGCGGCGGCAGGCACCATCAGGACGAGCGGGACGCGCGCGGTGTTGAGCGCCATGCCCTCCGGCGCGGCTTTCCAGAAGGCTTCCATCCAGATTTTCGCCACGCACATCAGCGTGATCAGGCCGACGCCGAGCGCGATCCCGCCGAGTATCGGCTCATTACCTGCAAAGGCCGCATCCGCGATCACCACCTTGCCCCAGAAACCTGAAAAGGGCGGCAGGCCGGCGAGCGACAGGCCAGCGCCGAGGAAGATCACCGCAAGGACGGGATGGCTGCGTATCAATCCGCCGATCCTGCGCAGATCAGCCGAACCCGTGGCATAGATCACGATGCCGGCGAGCAGGAAGACGGCCGCCTTCACCAGAATATCGTGGATCAGGTAGAAGCTGGCCGCACTCAGGCCTTCCGGCGTAGAGAGGGCGAGCCCCATCATCAGATAGCCCATGCCCGACACGATCAGGAAAGCCAGCATGCGCCGGATATCGCTCTGGGCTAGGGCGGCAATCGCGCCCACGATCATGGTCGCGGCGGCGGCGAAGATCACCACATCGCCGATCGTGCCCGTTGCGCCTTGATAGAGCAGCATGAAGACGCGCATCGCCGCATAGATGTGGACCTTGGTCAGCAGCGAGCCAAACAGCGCCGACACCACGGGCGGGGCCGTGTGATAGGCAATCGGCAGCCAGAAGAAGAGCGGGAAGGCCGCCGCCTTCACACCCAGTGCCAGCAGGAACAGCACCAGAGCGAAGGTGATGCCCGGTGTTACCTCCATGGCTGGCAGAATGGTGGAGAGCTCGGCAAAGTTCAGCGTGCCGGTGGAGCCGTAGACGAAGGCAACGCCGGTCAGGAACAATATGGTGCCAAAGAGGTTCAGCGCGGCGTACTTCACCGCCGCGTCCAGATTCACGCCCTCGCGATGGACAACCAGCAGGCCGATGGCGCAAACCAGCAGCACTTCGAACCAGACATAGA
This sequence comes from Maricaulaceae bacterium, assembly GCA_050485925.1. Lineage (GTDB taxonomy): Bacteria > Pseudomonadota > Alphaproteobacteria > Caulobacterales > Maricaulaceae > Glycocaulis. Next base: position 2,277 of record JBJHCI010000267.1, on the reverse strand, counting down.
GATTGAAGATATCGCCGGTGAGAAAAGAGCCGTTCACACCCACCATCAGGCCGCAGAAGAGCGGGTAGAAGCCGCCATGCAGGGCATTGGTGTCCACACCCCTGAAAGCATAGACCGCCACCGCCAGCGCCACGAGCGAGGCCGCAGCCACGCCGAGCGCGGATAGTGGATCGGCAACGACAGAGATACCAAAAGGCGCAGCCCAGTTACCCGGCTGAGTCGCCAGCACGCCCTGCTCCATCACGGCCAGAAGCAGGCCAAAGGAGGACAGCGCCAGAAGCGCCATGCCGGCCAGCGTCGCCCAGCGCTGCAGGTTCGGGCGCAGCCACAGCACAGCGCACAGGCCGGCCGCCGTCAGCGGCACCACGATAGGCAGAATGACAAGAAGATCGGCGCTCATCAGCGGGTCTTGCTCCCTTCCTTGTCTTCACCGGTGAAGGGATCACCCTCATCGCGCGCAGCCGTCATGTCCTCTGCATTGACCGTGCCGAGCGAGCGCGTAGCCTCATAGGCAACGATGGCCGCCAGTGCCAGAAGGGCAAAGCCGATCACGATGGCCGTCAGGACCAGCGCCTGAGGCAGTGGATTGCCTGCGCCTTCAGCGAGCGCATAGGAGCCGGCGGGAATAATGGCCGGATCGGTCGGGCCAAGGCGGCCTGCCAGGAACAGGACGAGATTGACGCCGGTGGCGATCAGCGCCGTGCCCAGCACGATGCGGATCACATTGCGGTCCAGCATCAGATAGATACCGGCGGCCATGATGCAGGCCACGGCTATGGCGTAGAATACGGTCATTGGCCCGCCTCCTCCGCGCCGGTCTCATACATGCGGAACAGGATGGAGAGCACGCCGCCGACAACCACGAAATACACCCCGATATCGAAGATGAGCGTGGTGCCAAGCTTCAGCTCCAGAAAGCCGATCTGGCCCTCCCACCACAAATGGTAGAGGAAGCCGCCAAAGTCCCCGATCAGGGGCGGCAGGCCGGACAGGATCGCGCAGAACAGTCCCACCCCCATCAACACTACCGGGTGCAGGATAAGCCATTTGCGCGCGGTATCCGTCCCAAAGGCGAGCGTGACGACGGTGTAGGCCGCCGCCGCCGCCAGACCGCCGATAAAGCCGCCGCCGGGCTCGTCATGCCCACGCAGGAGGATGAAGAGCGAGAAGATCAGCATGGCGACGAAGAACAGGCGCGCCAGCGCGTTGAGGATGACAGACTGCATGGCCTATTTCTCCTCTTTCTCGCGGCGGCGCAGCAGCGCCCAGACCGCCAGCGTGGCAAAGGCAACCACCGCAATTTCGCCCAGCGTGTCGAGCGCGCGGAAATCGACCAGGATCACGTTCACGACATTGCGGCCGTGCGCCTCGACATAGCTCGCCTCGCCGAACCAGTCGGAGATGCGCCGGTCGAAGGGCAGTATGTTCATCGCCATCACGCCCAGCCCGCAGGCAATGCCGAACGCGCTGGAAATCAGAATCGCCAGCGGGCGCTTCAGCAGGGATTTGGCCGGGGCCGGGGCCAGCGAGATACGCAATAGCACGGCCAGCAGGATGACGATGGACAGCGTCTCCACGGTGAATTGGGTGAAGGCCACATCCGGCGCGCCGTTCATGAGGAACAGCACCGCCATGGTGTAGCCGACCACGCCAACCCCGATGATGGAGATCAACACCGAGCGGGCAAAGGCCGCGACCGCGCAGCCTATTACCAGAAGCGCCAGCACGATGATCATGTAGGGGCGCAGCGGCGCAGCGGCGGCCACTTCGATCATCTCGCCGCTGAAACCGGCCAGCGCCAGAAGGAGCGCCACCGAGGACACGCCGAGTGTGATGTAGATATAGCTGCGCAAGGATCCGCGCTGTAACAGGCGCGCGCTCATCCCCGCTGCCCGGTCCAGCCAGCCCATGAGCTGCCAATAGCCAAGATCGGCCCAGACCTGATTGGGCTTGAGCCTGTCAGGATCACTGAACAGGCGCAGCCAAAGCCATACCAGCGCGCCACCGGCGGCTAGAAGGCCCAGCGTGATCAGGAATTTCGGCCCCAGGCTCGGCATGGCGTGGACGGTCAGTTCCACCGCGCTGCCATGCAGGGCGGCCATGGCGGGGATCAGGATAGGCTCCCAGGCAAGGAAGGGCATAACGCCGATCACAAGGCCTAGCGCGCCCAGTACCAGCGGCGGCAGGGCCATGCCATACCGCTCGACTTCATAGAGCTTCACCGCGCCATAGGGCGGTTTGATGAAGAAGGGACGCAGCGCGGCTAGACCCGCCACC
>JBJHCI010000266.1:0-3718 GCA_050485925.1 Maricaulaceae bacterium | reverse complement strand
CGTGGTGGCCTACGCCCAGATGAGTGCCGAGGCTGCGCGCCAGCACGTGCCGGCGGTCGTGCTGCTGGACGAGCACAACGCGGTTATGGAAGCACCCAAGGCGGCCTAGAGCCATCTCCTTGTGATAAAAAAGAAAACCCCGCCGGAACACCGGCGGGGTTTTCTTTGCAGGACATTGCGATCTAGTCGAACAGCGCGTCGATCGCGTTCTGGTCGAGATCGGAGGCGATCAGCTCGTCCACCGCATCCTGTTTGACTTCCGGGCCGCCAATGGCGGGGCCGTTGAGGTGCAGCTTCTTCTTGCGTTCGGCCTCGGCAATCTCGTCTTCGTCGGCTTCTGCGTCATGCACACCCATGGTGGCGGCAAAGCGGCTGACCCGCTTTTCGACGTGACGCAGCGATTCCACGACCTTGGAGACACGCTGGCCGGAGAGATCCTGGAAGGAGCAGGCTTCAATCACGCGCATCATCGCGTCATCAACCTGGGCCTTGTAGGCGGTCAGATCGTCCGGCTTGGTATCCAGAAGCGTTTCGGCCTCAGCCATGATGGACTCGGTTGCCCGTTCAGTGTCGGTGACCACCGCTTCGAGTTCTGCTCCCGCAGTGGGGATGCGCTGCTCCTTGATATCGTTCGGACGCAGCTTGGAAATCTCAGTGCGGGTGCGGGCGATATAGTCCGCGATATAGACGAATTCCTCGTGGATCGACTTGTCGAGCGATCCGAAGAAGAGCTGCATGGTGTCGGTGAGCTGCTGCGCAAGCGTCAGCACTTCCATCACCTGAGCATCTTTCAGGTCCTTGGCCTTCAGATCGGCCAATGACGCGCGCACACGCGCGGCAACTTCAGCGGCGGGCATGGCATCCCTCCTTCATGATACGTTGCAAACGGAAATTTGCTGGCAGATGCCTAGAAGTCGCCGATGACGGCAACCATCTTGGCCTTCAGCGTTCCCGCATTGAACGGCTTGACGATATAATTGTTCACGCCGGCCTTTTTTGCCGCGATCACGTTTTCGGTCTTGGATTCGGCGGTGACCATGATGAACGGCACGTTCTTGGTGCTGTCATCGGCACGCACGCGCTGAAGAAGCTCGTAGCCCGTCATCGGCTCCATGTTCCAGTCGGAAATCACGAGCCCGTACTTCTGCTTCTTCATCTTTTCGAAAGCTTCCGTGCCGTCGGAAGCTTCATCGATATTCTCAAAACCGATTTGGGTGAGAAGATTCCGGATAATCCGGATCATCGTCTTGTAATCGTCCACCACAAGGATAGGCATCGACATCTCGACAGCCATAACCGCACACCTCCATCCAGACCTTGTATCGTTTCATCCCGAGCGCGGTGGTGAGGCTGGTTTGCCCCGCCTTTTCATCCCCCGTGCTGAGTGAAGGCTAGACAAATGCAGTCAAAATTCGGTTAAACACCGTGCGAAATCCGCTCCGGCAACCGGTGAATCACATGCAAGGCTTTGGAATCAATGAGTTGGAGGTCGGTCAGACCGCTTCGATCACGCGTCTGGTGGACGACGAAGCCGTGCGCCGCTTTGCCGAAGTGTCCGGCGATTTCAATCCGCTGCACATGGATGAGGAGTACGCTGCGCGCACGCCGTTCCGCGGGCGGATCGCTCATGGCGCGCTGATCGCATCCTATATTTCCTGCGTTCTGGGCAACCATCTGCCAGGCCCCGGCGCGGTGTTTGCCGGCATGATCATGCGCTTTGAGCGTCCTGTGCGGATCGGCGATACCGTGATCGCCCGCGCTACCGTGACCAGCATCGATATCAAGCAGCGCCGGGTAATGCTCGATTGCGTGTGCGAGGTGAATGGTGAGCCCTGCATGAAGGCCGAAGCCGAGGTGATGGTCCGCAAGCGCCGCGCGAGCGCGGAATGAGCGGTGTTGCCGCTTTAGGCAATTTTGACGGGGTGCATGCCGGCCACCGCACCGTGCTGGATCTTGCCCGCACGCTGGCGGGTGAGTTGGGCAGCGATCCGGTGGCGGCTGTGTTCAGCCCGCATCCGCGCGTCGTCTTCCGCCCCGATGAGCCGCCCTTCCGCCTGATGAGTGATGGCCAGCGAGCGCGGGCCCTGCGTGAAGCGGGCATGGCGCGCGTGGAGACGATCCGGTTCGATGCCGCTCTCTCCTCGATGAGCCCGGAAGATTTCGTGCGTGATGTGCTGGTCGGCAGGCTCGGGGTTGAGGGCGTGGTTACGGGGGCCGATTTCTGCTTCGGCAAGGGTCGTGCAGGCGATGCGGTTACCCTGAAACGGCTGGGTGGGCAGTACGGTTTTGCCGTGGCCATAGCCCCTTCGCTGGGTTCGGACAGATTGCAGGCGGGCGTGAAGATATCCTCCAGCGCGGTACGCGAGGCGATCCGCGAAGGTGATATGGTGCGCGCCGGGCTGTTGCTGGAACGGCCCTGGGCGATTGAGGGCGAGGTGAGCCATGGCGACAAGCGCGGGCGCACGCTGGGCTTCCCGACCGCCAATATTTCTTTGGGTGACTATCTGCGCCCGAAATCCGGCGTCTATGCGGTGCGCGCGCACCTGCCGGGGCGGTCAGAACCGGTGGGCGGGGTGGCCAATTGCGGCAAGCGTCCGACTGTGGAGGGCACGGAAGAGCGCCTTGAGGTTCATCTGTTTGATTTTTCAGGCGATATCTATGGTCAGGTGATCGAGGTGGAGATGATCGCCTTCATCCGCGAGGAGCGCCGCTTTGAAAACCTTGAGGCGCTGAAGAGCCAGATCGCCGCGGACAGCGCCGAGGCGCGTGCGCTTCTGGACCGCCAGCGCGCGTCCTGATAGACCGGCAAGCATGAGCACAAAGCGCTTTCACATCATCGCGCGTATCCCGCGAATTACCGGCCCGGCCCACGCCTGATCCCGTTCCTGAACGGGCCGCGTGTCAGCCGGGATATTGCCTAGCCACGATGATCTGAAACGACCGATACCAGAAACGGGATACGCCGCCATGAGCGACGCGACTGCCACCGATACCCGCGATTACAAAGACACCCTCTTCCTGCCGAAGACCGATTTTCCCATGCGTGCAGGCCTGCCCCAGAGCGAGCCGCAATGGCTGGCCCGCTGGGAGGAAAGCGATCTTTACGGCCAGATGCGCCAGACCGCGAAGGGCCGCGAGCTTTTCGTGCTGCATGACGGTCCGCCCTATGCCAATGGCCATATCCACCTGGGCACGGGCCTCAACAAGATCCTGAAGGACTTTGTGGTGCGCACACAGCGCATGGCCGGGAAGGACGCGCCTTACCGCCCGGGCTGGGACTGCCATGGCCTGCCCATCGAGTGGAAGGTGGAGCAGAATTACCGCGCCAAGGGCAAGAAGAAGGACGATGTGCCGGTCGCTGAATTCCGCAAGGCCTGCCGGGATTATGCGGCCGAGTGGATCGAGGTGCAGCGCGCCGAGTTCAGGCGCATGGGCGTGGCCGGTGAGTGGGACGATCCCTACACCACCATGGCGTTCGACGCTGAAGCCGCCATCGTCTCCGAATTCCTGAAATTCGTTGATGCAGGGCTGGTCTATCGCGGCTCCTCGCCGGTGATGTGGTCGCCGGTTGAGAAGACCGCGCTTGCCGAAGCCGAGGTGGAGTATCATGACAAGGTTTCGCCCGCGATCTGGGTGAAATTCCCGGTGCGCGGGGTGAAGGCCGACGGGGCCGGTATCAGCCCGGCCATGGCCGGCGCGAGCGTGGTGATCTGGACGA
>JBJHCI010000265.1:0-3730 GCA_050485925.1 Maricaulaceae bacterium | reverse complement strand
ATCCTGGGCGTACTCGCGACCCAGTCCGCCCATGCCGGCCGGCAGGTGCGGGTGGGTGACATGCTCGCACTGGAGCCGGGTATCACCCGCACCGCCCTGGCTGGCGGAGTGGAGGTGGGCCTGGCCGATCTTGTCATGGCCAGCGCCCTCGCCGCACAGGACGGGCGTCAGGTCGGCCTTGCGCTGTCTGCACCGCTAACCGCGTTGGCGCTGGAGATTGGTGAGCCGCCACAAACCGCTTCCGTGCGCGGAGCTGCAATTGAAGGGGCAGAAGCCCATACCCGCCAACTGGGCCTCGACATCAGTGTTGGTGCCGGGCTCGGACGCGTCAATGTCGAGCTTGAAGACGCCACTGCAACGGCCCGCCTGATCTCGCTGACCTGCCACAGCGATGGTAGCGCAGAGGCCCGATTCGAGGTGGAAACCTCGCCCGCCCGGGCCCGAATCAGCGGCGCACTTGGCCTGCTCGGCTCGCTCCTGCGGGTAGATCTCTCCTCCGGCCGCAGGGTCGAGGCCGTACTGACCAGCGAACATGTGGAGAGCGGCCGGCCCGAACTGATCCGCTCCGGCCTTGGCGCGCAGGTGAGCCTGCTCGGCCTCGGCCTGCCCTTGTCCGGGCTGGTCAACACCTCTCTGGCCAATATAGATGCGCTGCTTGTCGATCTGGGGCTGTCGATCGCGGAGTCGGAGCTCTACCTGCGCGATGTTCGTTGTGGCCGGCCCTTCCTCGTACGGTAGGCTCTAGGATCGTTCCCCAAACAGGGCCGAGCCGATGCGCACCGATGTCGCGCCAAGCCGTGCGGCCAGCGCATAATCCGCGCTCATACCCATGGAGAGCCTGGCCACGCCCGCGGCACGCGCGAGCTTGGCCAGCAGCGCAAAATGCAGGCTCGCAGGCTCTTCCACCGGCGGGATGCACATCAGGCCCTCAACCCCTTGTGGCATCAGGGCGCGCATCTCGGCGACGAAGGCGGGGACGTCCTTGGGAGCGATACCGGCCTTTTGCGGTTCTTCGCCGGTATTGACCTGCACATAGAGGCGGGGGCACCGGCCCGTCTTCTCCATGGCTTTCAGGATCGCGCGGGCGAGCTTTTCACGGTCCAGCGTCTCGATCACGTCAAAAAGGGCGACCGCATCCTCCGCCTTGTTGGTCTGCAGCGGGCCCACAAGGCGCAATTCGAGATCAGGATAAATTGCGCGGCGACCCTGCCAGCGGGCCATAGCCTCCTGCACCCGGTTCTCGCCAAACACGCGCTGGCCTGCGCTTAAGGCTTCCTCTATGCGGTCCTCGTCCTGCATCTTGGAGACAGCCACCAGCGTGATATCTGCGCGCGCGCGTCCGCCCGCCTTGGCAGCGTCGGCTATATCCTCAAGGATGGCGGCGCGGCGCGCCGAGAGGCTCTGGGTCGAAGGAGAAGCTTTGGTCATGACGGGCCTGACCTATGCGCGAAGCGCCCATCTGGCAAGCGCGCTGCCGCGCCTCTTCGCCCTGACGGACCCGGACCGCACCCCCGATCCGCTGGTGTTAGCCGAACGGCTGGGGCCGGGCACAGGGATGATCCACCGCCATTTCGGACGCGATGACCTCAAGGCCCTCGCCGCCCCTCTGGCACGACGCGCACGGACCAATGGCTTTACCCTGCTGATCGCGGCAGATCCGGCCCTCGCCCTGACGGTGAAGGCCGATGGCGTGCACTGGCCCGAACGCCACCTTGCAGACATACGCCGCTGGCGGAGACGTGCCCCGCAATTTCTCGTCACGGCCTCGGCCCATAGCGCCATGGCTTTGAGGCGGGCCGCTCCGCTTGCCGATGGCGTATTCCTGTCGCCGGTATTCCCGTCGAGGAGCGCCAGCGCCGGCGCACCTCTGGGCCTTATCCGCGCGGCCAGCATGGCGCGGCAGGTGACAAAGCCCGTCTTCGCGTTGGGCGGAGTGGCAATCGAAGACCTGCCAGCCCTGGAGGCGCGCGGATTTTACGGCGCCGGCGCGGTGGAAGCCTTCTGCTCCTGAAGCAGGGCGGTGAGCCCCTCCCGCCAGCTTGGGTAACGCAACCGCCAACCCAACATCGCCTTGGCGCGGGCATTGGAGACGCGCCGGCACTCAGCATAGAAACTCGCCTGCATCGGGCTCATCTGCGCCTTATCGAAATCCTGTGCAGGCGGCACGGGCAGACCCAGCATGTGCGCAGCGGCCTCTATCACCACGCTCTGCTCTTCGGGCCGGTCATCGGCGAGGTTGAACACCTCCCCCCTCACATCGCGCTCCATCGCCAGCAGCAGCGCCGCGGCTATATCGTCGGTATGGATACGGCTGAACACATGGCCGGGTTTGATAATGCGGGTGGCGGTACCGTCCTGTACACGGGTCAGCGGACTGCGGCCCGGCCCGTAAATGCCTGAGAGGCGGAAGATCGTGGCACCATGGGCCTGCCAGCTTTCTTCCGCCTCCCACCTGAGCACAGAGCGGTGCTGACGCGGTACGGGCGTATCCCATTCAAAGGCCCAACCGCCCTGCCGGTCGCCATACACGCCCGTGGTGGAGAGATAGCCGATCCATTGCCCCTTGAGCGCAGCAGGACGCAGCGTGGCCAGTATCGGATCGCCCCTCTCGCCGGGCGGCACGGACACGATGACATGGCTCGCCCAGCCGATCAGAGAATCGAGTGCGGCGGCACCTTCGCCTGTTTGCGGATCGGCCAGCACGGGCTCTGCACCGGCAGCGGATATCTCTGCAAACCGTTCTTGCGAGCGTGTGCTGGCGCGGATATCCGCCCGTCCGGCGAGCGCGCGTGCTGTGGCTTTCGCGACATAGCCGAAGCCAATCAGGGCCAGTTTCATGTTGTCTCCCATAGACCGTGCGGCCAGCGGCGCGTTACCGTCCCCCGCTTGATATGAGGGAACAGGATAGGCCGATGCGCATTCTCCGCCAGACCATTGCAGGGCTTTGCCTGCCTGTCCTGCTGGCCGTCAGCGCCAAGGCGCAGGACGGGACACCCAGCTTTGAGCAGACCCAGTACGAAGCCTGCCTGGGGCTGATCAGCCAGAATGCCGAGAGCGCTTATGAAGAAGGTCTGGCCTGGCGGGCGCAGGGCGGCGGCTGGCCGTCCATGCACTGTATCGCGCTCGCCCAATACGCGCTCGGCCAGCACGGCATTGCGGCACGGCGGCTGGAATCAACGGCCGAAGGCGCGGTGGTGGCCACCGACGCGACCCGGGCAATCATCTTGGGCCAATCGGGCGACGCCTGGATAGCAGCGCGCGAATATGCCTTTGCCGAACGAGCCTTCCGGCGGGGACGGGAGTTCAATCCCGGCGATGCCGGTCTGGCGCTGGGCGTGGCAGAAGCGTCCGCCCTGCAGGAGAAGTGGGAAGAGGCCGAACAGGCGGCCAGCGAAGCCCTTCAGCTGGATTCCAGCATGGTGCGCGCCTGGCGGGTGCGCGCACAGGCCCGCTTTGAACAGGGCAATCTCGACGGCGCGGCTGACGATCTCGCTGAAGCGCTCGGCCGGAACAACGAGGATATTGACGCGCTGGTCCTGCGCGGACGCCTCAACGAGGCCCGCCGGCTCAGCGGCGGATAAGCGCCCTTTAGCGACCATGGGGGTTTGCTGTGCCTGAAGAACCCATCCTACCGATAGACGATCCCCGGCTGAAACAACCCTCCATGCCCGTCGAGCACGTTGATGATAGCGTGCGCGAACTGGCGGAAGACATGTTCGCCATTATGGAT
>JBJHCI010000264.1:0-3737 GCA_050485925.1 Maricaulaceae bacterium | reverse complement strand
CGATGAACCCGTAAAGCGCCGCGCCTGGCGCGCGCTAGGCGACGCGTTCGGGCTGACGCAGTTCGGCGTCAATCTGGTGCGGCTGGAGCCGGGCGTCTGGTCCTCGCAGCGGCACTGGCATGCGGAGGAAGACGAGTTCGTCTACGTGCTTGCCGGTCACCCGACGCTGGTTACCGATGCGGGCGAAGAGCGCCTGTCACCCGGTGACTGTGCGGGTTTTCCCGCCGGCGTGCGGGACGGGCATCATCTGAAGAACCAGACCGAAGAGGTAGTGGAGTTTCTCGTCGTCGGCAGCCGCATCCCCGAAGATCATGGCGAATATCCAGATATCGACATGATCTTCCTGCCCGGCCGGCAGGTTATGCAAGGAAAGACGGGACGAAGTTTTAGCTCCGTAACGTATCCGCGTTGGTGCCCTTGAGTAGCGGGAAAGCCCGCCCCCGTTGATTGCCGTCCGTTTTTGCGTTTCACCGGCGTAAGCCGGTGCCCAGCTCTTCTGGACCCCGACTGGCGTCGGGGAAACGCAGTACATCCAATAGGCTCAATCGTTGTCATGGCCCGGTTTATCCGGGCCACCCATGCCTGAGAGTTCCCGCTTGGTCGAAACTTGCAGGCGTGGGTCCCCCGGACCTCGCTGGCGCTCGGCCGGAGGATGACACCGAGGCGCACTCTAGAGCACCAGCGTTCCACCCAGACGAAAGCCAAAACAAAGAAAAACCCCTCCAGCCCGTCGGCCGGAGGGGTTTTCCCGTCTCAGCGTCAGCGAAGCGGACTTCGCTGGCGTGATATCAAGCTGTCAATCAGGCCGATTGCAGGCTGCCAGCGGAGAACTTGCCGCTTTTGGCGTCACGCTCTTCTTCGTAGGTTACGCGCTGGCCCTCATTGAGAGCCGCCATGCCGGCGCGTTCGACGGCCGTGGCGTGTACGAACACGTCCTTGCCGCCATCATCCGGCTGGATGAAGCCATAACCTTTGGTGGTGTTGAACCACTTAACTGTTCCCGTAGCCATGGGAGTATTCCTTTACATCAAGACATAACACGGCGTTTCCCCGTCACGGGGGAGTACGCCAGCGGTATCGAAGAGAGGGGATATTTCAGAGTGGCGCTCGCCTTGCGGCGGCGCGAAACCAATGCATCGGCCAAAGTTCGACGCTGTCCTTATAACGTGAATTTGCTGAGCAGGCAAAACATTTGGCAGGGCCGTAATAATTTCTAATGATTTCAGCTTGATAATTTTCACGTGCTTTTGTTGATATTGTGCCGGGGACGAGCGTGCCGCGGCCTCTCTTTTCCGGCGTGCAATCCGGCGGTAGAATGAGCCCATGACCAAGCTTCTCGATCAGGCCGTGAAAGTGGCGAATGCCCCGCTGGAAGACGTGCAGGACGAGATAGCCCGGCTCATGCTGGAGCTGTCAGCCAATAATGGCGAGCCAGAGCCGATCGATCCTGGGCATCTGGATGGCGTGCTGGAAGGGCTGGCCCAGGCACGGGACGGCCAGTTCGCGTCGGATCGTGAGCTGGGCGAGGTGCTGGCGCGTTTCGACGCATGAAGCTGTGTTTCGCGCGGCGGGCTATCGCCGATCTCAGTGCGATTGCGGATTATCTGTCTGCGGAAAACCCGGACGCCGCCCGCCATGCGCGCTGACCTCTATCTCGTCACCCACGGCCATTTCGATACGCGTGCCCGCGCGCAGGCGGCGATCCATGCCGGGCGGGTGCGGGTGAATGGCGAGATTGTGCGCAAGCCGTCCCAGACCATTCCCGAAGGCGCGCATATCGAGGCGGAGGCCGAACACCCCTTTGTCAGCCGCGCGGCGTTGAAACTCGTCGCGGGTCTGGAGGCGTTCAGCGTCGATCCAGCGGGGAGCGTCTGCCTTGATGTGGGAAGCTCCACTGGCGGGTTTACGCAAGTCCTGGTCCAACGCGGCGCAGCGCGGGTCTATGCGGTCGACGTCGGTCGTGATCAGCTCCATGACAGCCTGCGCGGCGATCCGCGTGTGGTGAGCCTTGAAGCGACAGATGCGCGCAGGCTGACCCACGCGCTTATGCCCGAATCGCCCTCACTCATCGTGTGCGATGCGAGCTTTATCAGCCTTGCCAAACTGCTGGCCACACCGCTTTCTCTGGCTGCTGATAACGCGGAATTGATCGCGCTCTTCAAGCCGCAATTCGAGGTTGGCCGCGACCATATCGGCAAGGGCGGGATCGTGCGCCCGGACGCGCCTGTGGAAGCCGCGCTGGACGCCTTCACCCATTGGCTGGATGGGCAGGGCTGGCAGGTGATGGGCATAACGCCCAGCCCCGTCACCGGCGGCGATGGCAATCTGGAATATCTGGTGCATGCGCGAAAGCGCAGCCGATAACCCCAATGCTTATACGGCTTTCACAATAAGGATTGACGCTGCAAGCGTTGATTTGCTTAACAACCCTCCATCCCGCCTAGCCTGTTCATCCCAATTTCGCCGGAGGCCCGATGTCGCCTGTCTGGTTCGTGCTAATTGCAGGCCTCAGCGCGCTGCTTGCTGCGCCGGTCGCCCGCCTTACCGGGCGGTTCGCCGGCCCCGTGCTGGCGCTGGTCCCGGCCTTCCTGTTTGTCTCGCTATTGCAGCAGGCCCCGGATGTGGCGGGCGGGGTGGCGATTCTGCAGGTCATCGAGTGGGTGCCGGCTTTCGGCGTCAATCTCGGTTTCCGGCTGGACGGATTCTCGCTGCTCTTCTCGCTTCTGATCACCGGTATCGGCACGCTGGTGGTCATCTATGCGGGCAGCTATTTCTCTGGCGACGAGGCGAAGGACCGGGGCCGCTTCCTAGGCTTCATCCTGCTTTTCATGATGGCGATGCTCGGGACGGTGCTGGCCGACGACCTTATCATGCTGTTCGTCTTCTGGGAGACGACGAGCCTGGTCTCCTTCTTCCTGATCGGCTTCAAGCATGAGGACGCCAAGGCCCGTAAAGCCGCGCTGCAATCGCTTGTGGTAACGGCGGGCGGCGGTCTTGCCCTGCTTGGCGGCATCATCATTCTGGGCCTCACCGCCGGAACATTTTCGCTCAGCGAGATCACCGCGCAGGCGCCGCAGATCGCGGCGCATCCGGCCTTCCCGGCGATCATCGTGCTGGTGCTGATCGGCTGCTTTGCCAAGTCCGCCCAGTTCCCCTTCCATTTCTGGCTGCCCAACGCCATGGCCGCGCCGACCCCGGCAAGCGCCTATCTGCACTCGGCCACCATGGTGAAGCTCGGCGTCTATCTGCTTGCGCGTTTTGACACCGGGTTTGGCGATTTCGCGGTTTTCTACGCCCCGCTCATCGTGTTTGGCGGCGTGACCATGCTGATCTCGGCCTATGCCGTGATGCGATCCAGCGGCTTCAAGGCGGTGCTTGCCTGGTCGACCGTGTGTTCGCTGGCAACGCTCGTCCTGCTGGTGGGCGTGCCGGGCGACGCGGGCGTGAAGGCCACGATCGGCTTCCTCGTCGCCCATGCGCTTTACAAGGCCGCGCTCTTCTTTGCGGCGGGGCAGGTGATCACGTCCACCCACCAGTATGAGCTGGCGCGTCTTGGCGGACTGAAGCTCAAGCTTCCCATCACCGCGATTGCCAGCCTGCTGGCGGCGATCTCCATGGCCGGTGTGCCCTTCTTCCTCGGCTATAAGGCCAAAGACCTCTTCATCACTGCCGCGCTGGGCGGCGGGGACTGGGCGATCTGGCTCACCTTTACCGCCCTTGCGAGCTCTGCCGTGATG
>JBJHCI010000263.1:0-3738 GCA_050485925.1 Maricaulaceae bacterium | reverse complement strand
CATGAGAGCAGCGCTTCGCGCGCATCGGCCAGCATGGCGGCCCGGTGATCTTCATGCAGGTTCAGGCTGTCAATGCTGGCCTGGAAGATCGCCCACACATCATTGTCCGCACCGTCATCGAAGGGCGCGCCGGAGATGATGTTGCGGGCGGTCTCGATGACATGGTCATAGACCCAGACCGGCGGGGCGACGCTCAGCTCGAAGCGTGCCTCGGCCTCTTCGATATGGGCAGCCATCAGGGCTGGCACGGCGCCCGCGCGCTCGATCCATTGTTCTGCCGTCCGGGCGGAATTGATGCGGTGAATGGTGGTCATCACTACCGGCACCTGAGAGTGCGGGCCGCCCATCTGGTTGAAGACATAGCCATGGCGGCGGAACGGATGGTTCATCGCCGCCTGTTCCTGCCGGTACTCGAACAGGCGCCAGCTCAACTGGGCTGAGGCATCAAGCGCCTCGAAGTCGAAGTTGTCGCGCATGTAAGCGACGCGCGCCTGCCCCAGCTCGAACGTCTCGACGGCAAAGGCGTCGCTGACATCGCCCCACCGGCCATAGTCCTCGTCTATAATGCCGCGATAAGCCTTCATCAGCGGATTGCGGGCGAGGTCTTCCTGCTCGATTCCATCAAACCACGCATTCAGCCGCGCACTTTCGCTCTGTTCGGCAGCCTCCTGCACGGCGAAACCCGGCGCGGGAAGGAGAATTGGTGCAGCGAGGGCCAGAAGCGCCGCGCCGGCGGTACCGGCAAGCAGGCGGCGAAGCGTGCAGGTCATGATGATGGTACTCCCCGTTCTTTTTACGTTTTCGAGCCGAGCCGCTTTACCGGCGTCAGCGGTGTGAACTTGCCGTCGCGCTTCTCGCTGCGCGCCGCGAAGGCCTCCATGATATCAGCGGGATTCCAGATGGAAGCCTGCAGTGTCATCACATGTTCGAGACTGTCGGCCACCGAGTGGTCGCGCGCATAGAGATGGGAGCGCTTGATGCCCGAAATGGTCAGCGGCGGCTTGGACGCGATACGCTGCGCTACGCCCTCCACAAGCGCCCTCAGAGCCACCTCGTCCGGCGCGACACCGTTGAGCAGCCCTAGCGCGTGAGCGCGCTCAGCGGTCAGATTTTCCCCCGTATAGGCAAGTTCCAGCGCGATGCCGGAAGGGATGAGTTTGGGCAGGCGCTGCAAGGTGCCGACATCGGCCATCATGCCGATATTGGTCTCCTCGATGCGCAGCCAGGAATCCTTGGTGCCATAGCGCAGATCGCACGCCGCTATCATGTCCACCCCGCCGCCAATGCAGGGTCCCTGCATGGACGCGATGACCGGAAAGCGCGCCTTTTCAAACGCCGTGAACGCCTCCTGCAGTGAAAGCGCTGCCGTCATGAAGGCTTCGCGGGCGGCGGCGCTGTCTGTGGTCAGCGCATTGGGGTCCGTGAAGACCGAAACATCCATGCCGGCGGTAAAGACCGGGCCGTGCGCCTCGAGAATCAGGACGCGGGTCTCACCGGCGTCCGACAGCGCGTTCACCGCCTCTGGCAGTTCGCGCCAGAAGGCGGGCGTCATCGCATTGCGCTTTTCCGGCCGGTTGAGGGTTAGGCGGGCGATAGGGCCGTCCGACTGGAGGGCGAAGCTGGAATAATTCATGGGGTTGTCCGTCCCTTCTATCCGGCGGGGCGAGCATAGTGGCACGCAGCCTGAGGGGAGCAAAGGCGTTGCGCTGTACCGGGCTGGCGGGATAAGTGGCAGCTTCAAAAGCCGTCCGGAGTTTCTTTAATGACCCAGCTCTCCACCAAGCTCGATCCTGCTTCTGAAGCCTTCAAGGCCAATGCCGCACGCATGGACGAGCTGGTAGCCGAGCTGGAGGCGAAAACGGCTGAGGCCGCGCTCGGCGGGCCGGAGCGAGCCCGCGAGAAGCATCTGGCACGCGGCAAGCTGCTTCCCCGTGAGCGCGTGGAGCGTCTGCTCGATCCGGGCTCGGCCTTTCTGGAGATCGGCGCGCTCGCGGCCAATGACATGTATGAGGGCGATGTGCACGGCGCGGGCATGATCGCCGGCATTGGCCGGGTATCGGGCCGCGAGGTGATGGTGGTCTGCAACGACGCCACGGTGAAGGGCGGGACATATTATCCGCTGACGGTGAAGAAGCACTTGCGCGCGCAGGAGATCGCCCGCGAGAACCGCCTGCCGTGCATTTATCTGGTCGATTCCGGCGGCGCGAACCTGCCCTTCCAAGCAGACGTCTTTCCCGACCGGGAACATTTCGGGCGCATCTTCTACAATCAGGCGACGCTCTCGTCTGAAGGCATCCCGCAGATCGCCGTCGTCATGGGCTCCTGCACGGCGGGCGGCGCCTATGTGCCCGCCATGAGCGATGAAACCGTCATTGTACGCAAGCAGGGCACGATCTTCCTGGGCGGTCCGCCTCTGGTGAAGGCCGCGACCGGTGAGGTGATCTCGGCCGAGGATCTCGGCGGGGCCGATGTCCATGCCCGCCGCTCCGGCGTGGTGGACCATTATGCCGCCAATGACGATCACGCGCTGCAGGCGGCGCGGCGCATCGTGGCCGGGCTCAACACCGTCAAGCGTGTCGACATGGACCTTGCCGAGCCGGAACCCCCTGCCATTGATCCGGCGACACTGAACGGCGTCATCCCGTCAGACGTGCGCACGCCCTATGATGTGCGTGAGGTGATTGCGCGTCTTGTGGACGGCTCGCGCTTTGACGAGTTCAAGGCGCTCTATGGCGAAACGCTCGTCTGCGGTTTTGCCCGCCTGCACGGCATGCCGGTCGGCATTATTGCCAATAACGGCGTGATCTTCTCCGAAAGCGCGCTCAAAGGTGCCCACTTCATCGAGCTGTGCTGCCAGCGCGGTATCCCGCTCCTCTTCCTGCAGAACATTACCGGCTTCATGGTCGGCTCCAAATATGAGGCAGGCGGCATCGCCAAGGACGGGGCGAAGCTTGTGACGGCTGTGTCCTGCGCGCGCGTGCCGAAAATCACCGTGATCATCGGCGGCTCTTACGGGGCGGGCAATTACGGCATGTGCGGGCGCGCCTACGGCCCGCGATTCCTGTTCATGTGGCCCAATGCCCGCATCTCCGTCATGGGCGGAGAACAGGCGGCCAGCGTGCTCGCCACGGTAAAGCGCGACGGGATGGAGGCGCGCGGCGAGGACTGGAGCGCAGAGGCCGAAGAGGCCTTCAAGGCCCCGATCCGCGAGAAATACGAGGAAGAGGGCTCGCCCTATTACTCCACCGCCCGGCTGTGGGATGATGGTGTGATCGCGCCCGCCCAGACCCGCGACGTGGTGGCTCTTGCGCTCTCGGCCTGCCTCAACGCGCCGGTCGAAAAAACCCGCTTCGGCGTGTTCAGGATGTAAGGGGGCGGTTTTTCCTGATGCTCAGCCCCTCCGGGCTTCGCTTCTCTCATTGGCTCGGACGCGCGGTTGCGCTTGCGGCGCTGCGCGCCGGGGAATCACAGTCCTCCAACGATTGTCATCACCCGCGCATGCGGGTGACCCATGCCTGAGAGAGTCCCCCTGCCTGTTCTTTGCAGGCATGGGTTCCCCGGACCTCGCTACGCTCGGCCGGGGAACGACACCTTGGAGAGGTTTTCCGTTCACCTGCGTTTCACCGGCCCCGGTTTTCACCGGGGTAAACTCCAGCCGGTGCCCAGTCTTGTTCTGGATCCCGGCTCGTCCCGGGAAAACGAGGAGTTGGATCCGGGCTTCCCGGTTTTTGGGGACAG
>JBJHCI010000262.1:0-3739 GCA_050485925.1 Maricaulaceae bacterium | reverse complement strand
GCTCCACCCAGCGCGTACCGGATGGACCGATTTCACGTTTCCAGAAAACCGCCTCGGTCTTGAGATGGTCCATGATAAAATCAGCAGCGAGAAAGGCTTCGCGCCTGTGCAAGGCAGCCGCGCCCGCCATCACGACCGCCTCGCCTGCAGGCACCTCACCCCAGCGGTGGACAGCCACGGCCTGTGATATTTCGAAGCGCCGCAAGGCGGCTTCGGCGATGCCGATAAGCGATTTTTCCGTCAGGCGTGGATGAATATCGAGCTGCAACCGGTCCACACGGGTGCCGTCCTTACCCACCGGGCGGGCAATACCGGTAAACAGGACCAGCCCGCCAGCGCCCGTAGCCGCGTCCATCAGCGGGCCGATTTCACAGTCAGGAATCAGCTGTTCGCCGGTCAGGCGGACAATGCATCTCATGTCAGCCGCCTGACACCGCCGAGATGAAGGCAATATCCTGATCAGGCGTCACATGCAGGTCGGCAGCGGTGATCTCGTCATCCACAATCGCGCGCACATGAGAGCCCAGTGCGCCCACCGCTTCCGGTCCTCGCGCCGCCTCAAGCAAGCCGCGCAGAGTACCGAGCGTGAGACCTGCCGCCGGGACATCCACCGTCACGGCCTTGCCGAACACATCGGATGGGCGCCCGAAGAAGCTGACTTTCAGCGGAATCGTCGCTGAGCTCCGTTTGGACCTGATATCTGTCTGCAAACTCATGTCACATCCCGTTATGTGCACTCTCAGACCCGACAATAGGCGGCAAAGCCACCTGCCCGGTTGCCCGCGATCAAGCGGAGGAGCGATCAGCCTCAAGCCCAACCCTCTCATAGCGCGATACAGCCCGTTCAGGACAAGCTTGTGGCGACCTCTGGCTCCGCTGCGTCATCGCGCCACACATATTATGCATTTTATTTCCTTCTTTTCTGACATAAACATGCATACTGAATACCGCTTATAGGGAGTTTTTCCGATGAACCGGCTGGTGAACACCGAAGAGCTGATACGTCAGGGGGTCACGCCACTGGCCACGCCCTCTGAGTCATTGCACGATCTGGTGCCGGGATCGGAGATTCACCCCGCTATCTTCAAGGGTATGGCGGTCGTGTATCTAGCGGTACTCGTGGCCTTCTGGGCAGCATTTCAGGCCAGTGCCGTCACCGTCTTCGTGCTGGGTGTCTGCCTCGTATATCTGGTCATGTATGTCGCAACCCCTGCCGTTCTCGTACGGACGGCGAGCCGCCATACCGGCAGGAAGACGGTCGCGCGGGCCAGCTTTGGTGAGTTTCTTGCCGCCCCGCTGGACACCGGTACGGGTCCCTGTTCGGGCCGTGTTGCCGTTATCCAGATGCTGCTTGTCCCGGTGTCGCTGGCCGCTGCAGCCTTGGGCATGGCCCTTGTCCTGATGATGGTCCGCACGGCCTTCAACTGACCCCCGGCCCCGGGCTTGCCCGGAGCCGACGCTGCGCGACCCTGGACCGGCGCGTGGCACAACTGAAGCCGCGGCAGTTCCCTCCTCTCTCGGAACTGTCCGCGGCCTTCTTTTCCGTTCACCTGTTTGACAGGACGCCATGCAGGCTCGATAGGCATGGAACGAGCCCAGCTGTGCCGGAGAGCGAACCCATGCGCCTGACCCTTTACAGCGACTATGCCTTGCGGGTGCTCATGTATACCGGCGTGCGCCGCGACCGGTTATGCACAATTACCGAAATCGCCGAGGCTTACGGCATCTCGCGCAATCACCTTATGAAGGTGGTCAAGGATCTTGGGCAGGCTGACTATCTGGAAACGGTCCGGGGGCGCTCCGGCGGTATCCGTCTGGCGCGCGAGCCTCACGATATCAATATTGGCCAGCTGGTACGTCACACCGAGGAAGGCTTCGAGCTGGTAGAGTGTTTCGGTACCGGCAATCTGTGCGTCATATCTCCGGCCTGCCGCCTGCGTGGGCTGTTAAGTCAGGCGCTGGCGGCATTTCTGGGAGTGCTCGACGGGGCCAGTCTTGCAGACCTGCTCGAGAACGGCGATGCGCTGGCCAGGCTGCTGGCAACGGCCCAAGGCGATGGCAATGCGAGCGAAAACTCACAACCGTGACCGCCTCGGCACGGCCACGGTGCTCGATTGAAAGACCGCATGTAACCGGTCTACGGAATAGCGCTACAGAGCCCGACAGTCATTATCCGACAATACGCGGCGCAGAGCGATGCTGCCCACCGACGCCCAGCACCCTGTAAGCATCGCGCAACAAGCCGCCGGTTTCACGGCGTCAGCGGGGATTGCTCGCCGGCTTGTCAGGCGGGTTTCACCCCACTTTCGAGGCGCATACCATCATTGGCATGGTGCTGGCTGGAGTGATAGCGGAGCAGCTCCATAACAACGAAGGCGACACCATCGCTCAGCGCGGCGTTGAGCCCCTGCGCCTGCCCAGCCAGGAGGCAAGCGCGGTGGCTACACCGGCCAGCAGCACCATCGCAGCGAACCAGGGGCCGTAATTCCGTCCAAACGCGCGCCAGCCCGCCATTTCGATGCGGCGTTCCGCATCGAAATCTTCTGGAACCGGCAAGACGCCGAACCGGGCCTCATAAGCTTCGTATTCTGCCATCAGCTCGGCGAAGAGGTCCGGGCGCTCACCGGCAAGGTCGCGCGTCTCGCCGGGGTCATTCCGGATATCGAACAGCCGCCACTGGCCATCGCCATAGGGACGCATATTGCGTGTCAGCTTGTAATCGCCCCGGAACAGGGCGGACTGGCCGGACGTTTCCAGGCCCACCGCCTCGTCCTCGCCATAGATGCGTTCTGCCTCACCGCGCAGGAGCGGGGCGAGGCTGCGACCGGTGAAGGGCTCAACCCTCTCCAACGCTTGAGCGCCGGCAAGATCAAGCAGTCCGGGCGCGATATCGGTGACAATGGAAAAGGCACCCGCCTGCCTGCCCGCTTCCACGCCCGGCCCGGCAATAATCATCGGCACGCGCAGCCCCCCTTCGCCTGCGTGAAACTTGAAGAAGGAGAGCGGCGAGGCCGAGGCAGCCGCCCATTCCGGCCCGATCCAGGCATAGGTGCCTCGCTCGCCCAGCCGGTCCGGATCACGCGAATAGCCCTGTAGGGTCAGCCAGCCTTGAAAGGAGAGCAGGCGGCCGGGATTGTTGAACTCGGGGCCGTTATCGGAAACGATCAGGATGATCGTGTTTTCATAGCGCCCGGTCTTGCGCAACCAGCTCACCAGACGGCCAAAATGATGATCGGCCGCTTCCAGCATGCCGGCGGCCACCTGCCGGTTCATCGCACTGGCCGCCTGCTCGCGCGGTGAAAGATCAGACCAGTTACGCAGACCTTCGGGGAAGTTGGGCATGGGCGTGTTATCCGGCACCAGCCCCAGCGCGATGGCCGCCGCATGGCGCTCGCGGGCGAGTGCCTCCCAGCCCGCATCATATACCCCGTCATAGCGCTCCACATATTCGCGCGGCGCCTGCAGCGGGATGTGATTGGCCTGAAACGAGACAATGGACAGGAAGGGCTGTTGAGGGTCGGCCTCGTCCAGATAGGTAATCATTCGGTCGACAAGGAAGGCGGAGGAGTAGAAATCCTCCGGCAGTTCCTCCACGAACTCGATCTCGCGCGGCGTCTCGTGCCTCGCCAGCCTCGTCCTTACGAACGTCTTTATGTCCTCTGCCAACTCGTCGTCGCCCACGACGTCGCGTGACGGGACGATAAAGGCCTTGACGACCTCGTGTCGCTCTGGATCGGGC
>JBJHCI010000261.1:0-3770 GCA_050485925.1 Maricaulaceae bacterium | reverse complement strand
GCATGACTGCCACATGCTGCACCGGGAGGGGATCAACCGGTACTGGCCTGACCCTGGACGGATTGCGGGGGACGACGCCGTGCCAGAGCGAGCGGGTCAGAATGTTTGCGGCCCGCACTGGTATTTATGCCACAAGTGGGAGCTGTTGTTCAATTAAATTGTAGAAAGGTGTTGCGCGTTGCGCTTGAGACACAGCTCAGGCGGTGCGGGCACTGACGCTGAGGGCTGTCTCGCTCTCAGTAAACCGGACCAGATCGGCCAGCGGCATGGGCCGGGCAAACAGATACCCTTGGGCCAGCGTCGCGCCCTGGTCACGCAGGAAGGCCAGCTGCTCGCTGGTCTCGACGCCTTCGGCCACGGTCTGCAGCTTCAGGGCGCGGGCCATGGCCAGGATCGTTTCCACGACGATGCGGGCATGCTCATCGCGCGCCATATCCCGTACGAAGCTCTGATCGATCTTGAACACGTCAAACGGCATACGGGTGAGATAGGACAGGCTGGAATGGCCCGTGCCGAAATCGTCAATCGCAAAGCTCACCCCGCGTTCGCGCAGCGGTGCGATCTGCTCCAGCACCCGTTCGGGTTGGCGCATCGCGGTGGACTCGGTCAGTTCCAGTTCCAGCGCGGACGCGGCAAGACCGGTATCGCGCAGCGCCTCCAGCACGGTGTCGCTGAACGCCTTGTCTTCGAATTGAACCGCCGAGACATTGACCGCAACCGGCAAGTCAATCCCGCGCTCGTGCAGCGAGGCTATCTCCTCACACGCATGGCGCAGCACCCAGTTGCCGATATCCCCGATCAGCCCGCACTCCTCGGCGGCCTGGATAAAGGTTCCGGGCGACAGAAGGCCGGCGGTAGGATGGTTCCAACGCACCAGCGCCTCAACCCCAGCGATAGATCCGTCCCTGATTGAGATTTTGGGTTGATAATAGACCACAAGCTGGTTATCGCGAACCGCCTCGCGCAACTCACCCTCCAGCACCAGCCTTTCGAAGGCAGTCTGGTTCATGGCGGCTTCGAAAAATTCGAACGCGTTGCCGCCTGAACGCTTCGCGGCGGCCATGGCAAGGTCGGCATGACGCAGGAGCGTTTCGGGGTCACCGCCATCCCTCGGGAAGACGGCCACACCCACCGAAGCACCCAGGAATACACGATGGCCGGAAATCTCGAACGGGCGACGGACCGCCTCGATGACAAGCCGGGCGACCCGCGCAGCGTCCGCAGGATCACGTAATTCAGGCAACAACAGCGTAAACTCATCGCCGCCAAGACGGGCTACCAGTGAAGGCTCGGCACCATCATCGCCCTGCGACAAATCCCATCCGCGCGCGGTCTCGCGCAGGCGACGGGCAACCGCCTCCAGCAACCGGTCGCCTTCGCCAAGACCAAGCGAGTCGTTCACCCGCTTGAACCGGTCGAGATCGAGGAACAGGACCGCGCCGGCCGTACCTTCATCCTCGGCGCGGCGGGTCACGCGCTCGACTTCCTTGCGGAAGCGTTCCCGGTTAGGCAGCTCGGTGACCATGTCCACATAGGCCAGCCGGTGGATGCGCTTCATGGAGGCATCCAGCCGCGCGAACATGCGGTTGAACGCATTGGCCAGGACTTCCATCTCATCGCCCGTACGCACATCAATACGCAGGTCAAGCTTACGTGAGGAGGCCAGGCGGGCCGCCTCGGTCAGCTTGTGGATCGGACCCAGCGCGGTACGCACGACCAACGCCACCAGCGGCAGGAAAATCAACAGGGCAGCGAGACCGACAAGAATCTGGCGCTGCATGATTTCAGATGCAGCACGGGACACGGCCGCAGTGGGCACATCCACTACCACCACACCCGTCAACCGGCCGGCATGCATAACCGGATGAGCGACGCGGATCAGATCACCCTGCACTTCCACGCGGCTGTCGATGGCACCCAATGCGCCGTGCACAATAGGATCATTGGCCCGCTCGCCGGGCGCGTACCCGACATCACCAGCGACCACCATCACGTCGCGCATGGCATCGGCGATATAAACGCCGTGCACATCCCCGCGTTCAACAAAGCTGTTCAGATTTACCGTCATGCGCCGCGCGTCTCGTTCGGCCTGCGCCTCGGCAAGATTTACAGCGAAGAGCTGGGAGATGAGCTGCGCCTGCGCTACCGCCGTCTCCCTATTGTCGTGCGTGTTAGAGATGTAGCCGATGCCGGTAAGTACAGCGGTGGCCGCAATGACCACGATTGCGCACAGCACGGTGAACTTCATCACCAGGGACCGCATCATGCGGGACAGGGCGTGCCGGAGCGGTGCCATTAGACCTCACAAGGCTCGGCCGCAGGCGGAATTTGGTTCCGCTTGACGGCAGGAAGGCCGGTAAGGTCGGACAAGTTATTGAAAATGGCGTTAAAGACGCTGACAGCACCTGTTAACTTGTTGAAACCGCACGGTTCAACTCGTAAAAATGCCTCTCAGAGGGCGGGGATCACAATCCCACGGGTCGCAGCCATGCCGGCGAGGCTGACCAATGGCCTTGCGCCGACATGCGAGATGACTTCGCCAGCCGCCATCACGCCGAGCTGTCCGCATGTCTCCAGTTCCGCGCCCCGCGCCAGTCCGAGAAGGAAGCCTGCGGCGAACAGATCGCCCGCACCTGTAGTGTCGACCAGCTTCTCGATCCGGTCAGCGGGCACCGCCACCATCGTTTCGCCGGACGCGATCACCGCCCCCTTCTCCGACCGCGTCACCGCCGCTATGCCGGTTTCCGCCCGGACCGACGCCAGCGCGGCGTCAAAGCTGTCTTGCTGGTAGAGGGACTTCAGTTCCGCCTCGTTGGCGAAGATCACGTCAACATGATTGGCAACCAGATCGCGGAAACTCTTCCTGTGACGCTCAACGCAGAACGGATCGGACAGGGTCAAAGCAACCTTGCGGCCTGCTTTGCGCGCAATATTTGCAGCCCGCACGAAGGCGGCCTTAGCCTCCGGCCGGTCATAGAGATAGCCTTCAAGATAGGTGATTTCAGCCGCCTCGATCCGCGCTGCATCCACATCCTCTTCCGAAAACAGGGTGGAAGCCCCGAGGAAGGTGTTCATCGAACGCTGGGCGTCGGGCGTGACAAGGATAAGGCAGCGCGCCGTTGCCGGGCCGCCGGTCAGGGGTGGTGTGGAATAGTCCACACCCGTGGCGCGCAAGTCATGGCCGAAAATTTCGCCGAGCTGGTCATCGGCCACCTTGCCGATATAGGCGCCGCGCCCGCCTAGGCTTGCGATACCCGCCAGCGTGTTGGCCGCAGACCCGCCAGAGACTTCCTGGCCGGGGCCCATAGCCGCGTAGAGCTCGGTCGCACGCGCCTCGTCGATAAGGGTCATGGCCCCTTTGGTGACGGCGTGCTCTGTCAGAAAGGCGTCATCGGCCGAAGCGATCACGTCCACGATTGCATTACCGACGCCGATAACGTCAAAGCGTGCTGAAGCCATGAGGCAGTCCTTGATTCTTGTTCTGTAGGGAAAGCGGTCAGCACCGGGCTTAACGCGCGTGTGACGCGATCACAAGGCCAGGCACCTGCAAGGGCCAGCTTGACCGAAAACGCAGGGCGGATAGATCGGGCCGTTCCTCTTGCTGGAAGACGCCGATATCCATGCGCCAGATTGCCTATCTTGTTTCCTCCAATGTCATAGAGGGCCGCCCCGGAGCGCGTGTCGACGCCTATGAATTCACCGCCCAGTTCGCAGCCATTCAGACACCGGCCCGGGCAGCGGGCTTCACGCTTGAACCGGTGGTATGGGAC
>JBJHCI010000260.1:0-3771 GCA_050485925.1 Maricaulaceae bacterium | reverse complement strand
TATCAGGGATGTGGGCGTGGAGCTCTATCAGGCCATGCTGGAAGAAGCCGTTGCCTCGCTGAAAACGGATGGCCCGGCGCTGGATGAAGGCGACTGGTCGCCGCAGATCAATACCGGCGCGGCGGTGCTGATCCCGGAATACTACGTTCCCGATCTTGATGTCCGCATGGGGCTTTATCGGCGTTTGTCAAAGCTAGACACGAAGTCTGAGCGCGAGGCTTTCGCCGCCGAGCTGATAGACCGGTTCGGACCGTTGCCGGACGAGGTGGAAAGCCTGATGCAGGTTGTCGCCATCAAGGCGCTGTGCAAGCGCGCCGGGATCGCCAAGCTGGATGCGGGGCCGAAAGGGGCCGTGGCCACGTTCCGCGATCATGCCTTCACCGATCCGATGGCGCTGATCGAACTGATGAACCGGCGGCCTGCCGACTACAAGCTACGGCCCGACAATACGATGGTGCTGCGCGGGGATTTTCCAGATGTGGCCGGGCGCCTGAAAGGCATACAGCGCCTGGTGGCCCCCATCGCCGACGCGGCTAATCGTGGCAAGGTGGCGGCCTGAGTGGTGTCTAAACCGCGGCCACGGCGCCCTGACGCCCGGAAATGGTTTCGAAGGCGCGTGCAATAAGAGCGCTAGCAGTGTCTTTTCCATGCGTCTCGGTGACACCGTGATGCAGGACCACGCGGAACGGTTCGTGCGGGTCTGCGCCTTCATAGGCCGTACATTCGGCAATCGCCGCCACGCGCGCGGCGACAACGCCGGCGTCGGCTGCAGCCGTTCCCGGCAGGGCGAGATAGAAGGTCGAGCCGCTGAGGCGCACGGCAAGGTCTTCGGCCCGCACGCAATGGCGCAACATCGACGCAAACTGGTTCAGCGCGCTCGTCGCATGCCCCCCGACGGCTTGCGAGCCATGAGGCAGCTCTACTGTCAGCGCCACGAGTGATACAGGCAGAGTGCGCTTGCGGGCGAGCGCGATGAGACTGGAGAGGTGCCGGTGGCCGAACGCCTCACTGAACAGGTCGGTCTCGCTGTCGAGCACGCCTGAAACCCGGCAGGATTCCAGCAGGCTCTTGGACAGGCGGCGGCGGCGGCGCTCCAACGCCAGCATGTTGATCCGCTCTGCCAACTCGTCACCGGCAAGAGAAGCCGGCAGAATATCCGACGCGCCGCGCGCAAATGCCTCGTCCGCGGCCCGGTAGACGTCCTCATGGCTGATGAGGACGGTCGGCGTGTGATAAAGGCGCGTATTGCGCCGCATGGCTGAACAGACCGTATGGGCGATATCGGGTTTGGGCCGGGTGTTGAGCACCACCGCATCAAATGCGCGCTCATGGAGGTAATCAAATGCGTTAAAGGTGGAGAAGGCCGCGATCAGCTCGGTTCCGGCTGCGTCCAGTGCGTGCTTCAGGCGCAAGAAAACCGGGTCGGGCGGGCCGGCATACAACACGCTGAGTTGGCCCGTTTTTCTCTCGGTAGCGGGCAGAACATGACCGGTCTCACCAAGATCCTTCAGGCGAGCCTGAGCGGTTTCCTCCAGTACGCCAAGACGCAGTAGTGCACGCACCCGTGCGGCCAGCTGTATGGGGTGAGCCGGTTTCATGACCACGGTTCCGGCACCGTCAAACGGCCCTGCCAGCGAGATCACGGCACGCACGCGCGCGCACTGGTCCACGGCCAGCGGTTCGAGCGTGATGATCGCGTCGGTCGGCTCGCTGTCGAGCGCCTGGGTGAGGCCATTAAGCGTGCAGGGGCGGGCCGCAAGGCCCAGCCCACATAGCTCTGAAGCGATCTCGCCAGCGGCTTTTGCGTCTCCGCAAACCAGTAGCGTGACAGCGCGCCCCATCAATCCCCCCGATCTGACAGGGCTGGCATTGTGTCTGTGTAATTTCAGTGTCACAACCCGGTTTCCTTCGTTTTGACGCTTTTTCTGGTGCCGGAGCAATTGCCCATGAACGCACAAGGCCCTTTGCGCGGGGTTAAAGTCGTTGAATTTGTTGGGCTGGGGCCGGCGCCTTTTGCAGCAATGTTGTTAAGCGATCTGGGTGCGGACGTGATCCGTATCGACCGTCCGGGGGCAAGCGGGGGCGGTGCCGCCGAAATTCTAGCGCGCGGGCGGCGCTCTGCCGCCTTCGATCTGAAAAACCCTGAGGCAGTCGAAGCGTGCCTGACCCTCATCAGCCGGGCGGACATCGTGCTGGAGGGCTACCGCCCGGGCGTGATGGAGCGGCTGGGGCTTGGGCCTGAGGTGGCCCTGAAGCGTAATCCTGCGCTGGTATATGGCCGGATGACCGGCTGGGGCCAGCATGGGCCGCTCGCCCATGCGGCTGGCCATGACATCAACTATATTGCGCTGACCGGCGCTCTGGAGGGCATAGGCGCTCCCGACAGGCCTGCTGTTCCGCTGAACGTGGTCGGTGATTTCGGCGGGGGCTCACTCTATCTCGCTTTCGGGGTTCTGGCGGCCTTGATCCATGCACGCGCCACAGGCGAAGGCCAGGTGGTTGATGCCGCCATCGTGGATGGCGCAACCTCACTGATGGCAGCCATTCACCAGCTTCAGGCCATGGGCGTCTGGACCAAGAGCCGGGGAGAAAACCTGCTTGATGGCGGCGCACCCTTCTACGGCACCTACAAGTGCGCATGTGGGGCGTTCATCTCCATCGGTCCGCTGGAGCCGGAGTTCTATGCTCTCCTTCTGGAGAAGCTGGATATGATCGGTGATCCCGTCATGGCCAACCCGTATGATGAGAGCCAGTGGCCGGGTCAGCGCGAGCGCCTCACCCACGCCTTTGCCAGCAAGACCCGTGATGAATGGACCGCGCTGCTGGAGGGCACGGACACCTGCTTTGCCCCGGTACTGACCACGGACGAGGCCGCCAGCCATCCGCATATGACACAGCGCAGCGTGTTCACTGAAGTGGACGGTGTGCGCATGGCCGCGCCCGCACCGCGCTTTTCAAAGACGCCCGGCGCCATTCAGGGGCCCGCGCCGAAGCCCGGCGCTGACACGAAGGCGATCCTGGCCGACTGGGGCTTTGGTGAGGCCGATATCACGGCGCTTGAGAGCAAGGGGGCGTTGGGGCGGCGCAGCTAGCCGGTTTCACCGGACCGGGCTTCGCCGTAGAACAGTGCGGCACGCACCGGAAGGCGATCTCCTTGTTGAAGGCCCAGCTAGACCGTCTCAAGCCCCTGACCGAGGCCCTCATGCGCATCGGGCCGGTGGCGATCCCTGTGCGCGCCTTCCAGCGCATCATCCAGCGCGAGGTGATGCTGTTTGCGGGCGGTGCCTCCTTCTTTGCCTTGCTCGGTCTGTTTCCCGCTTTTGCGGTACTCGCCTCGATCTATGGGCTCGTCCATGACGAGGCGGAGGCCTATGAGCAGGTGAACCGGATGACGGAAATGTTGCCGCCAGATGTCGGCCGCTTCCTGATGAACCAGCTCTCGCTTCTGGCCACCACCTCCTCCACTGCGCTGACCCTGCAGGGCGCGATCGCGCTGCTGATTGCGCTGTTTGCCGCGTCGCGCGGCACCAAGGCCGTCATTACGGGGCTCAACGCCATTGCAGGGCGGGAGGGGCTGCGCTCTCTGGTGCGCTATAATTTCGTGGCCCTGATGGCCGTGCTGGTCGGTATCGGCCTGCTGATCGCGGCCAACATCACCGTGATCTTCGTGCCTGCCGTGCTGCATCCCGCACTCGATGCACTGGGATTGGATGGCGCGGAAGTAGACGTAGTAATCAATCCGGTGACCTTGTCGGTAGGCGGCATGTTCCT
>JBJHCI010000259.1:0-3781 GCA_050485925.1 Maricaulaceae bacterium | reverse complement strand
CATATGGCGGGTGACGCTGTGCAGCCGTCCGCCCTGCCCCAGGTGGCGGGCGATATAGGGGCGCATGGCCGCGACCACCTCGGCACGCGTGGGGGGCGCGGCCGTCTCACCCCAGATCGCGGCATCGGCCCCCGCCAGCACGTCATATGGCCGGTGATAGGCCGCACGTCCCAGCATCACGCCATCGATGCCGCGCGCCAGATGGTCCTCCGCCTGTTCCAGCGTATCGATACCGCCGTTGATCGAGACATGAAGCTGCGGAAATGCCGCCTTCATGGCAAAGACCAGATCGTAATCGAGCGGCGGCACCTCGCGGTTTTCCTTGGGGCTGAGGCCCTGCAGCCAGGCCTTGCGGGCATGGATCGTCACGCGCCGGACACCTGCGGCGGTGATATGCTCCAGAAAGCGCGGCAGCACCTCATGCGGGGTCTGGTCATCGACGCCGATGCGGCATTTCACGGTGATCTCGGCCCGCGGCGCGGCGGCCGCCATGGCGGCCACGCAATCCGCCACCAGTTCGGGCCGCTGCATGAGCACCGCGCCGAAACAGCCCGATTGCACCCGGTCAGACGGGCAGCCGACATTCAGGTTGACCTCGCGAAAGCCCTCATCCGCCGCGATCCGTGCCGCCTGCGCAAGCTCCGCCGGCTCCGATCCGCCCAGCTGCACCGCAACCGGCGCCTCGGCCGGGTCATGCGCCAGCAGATGCACTGCCCCGCCACGCACCAGCGCCGCCGATGTCACCATTTCCGTATACAGCAGCGCCCGGCGCGACATCAGCCGGTGAAAATAGCGGCAATGCCGGTCGGTCCAATCCATCATCGGGGCCACACTGAAGCGATGCGCCGGAATAACCCGCGGTTTTTCCTCTGTATTTTTCATTCCATTCCAACTGTTCCAGGCTTCCGACAGGCCATTTTCGGACACTCTCTATCACTTCTAACTATCTGAAACCTTGGGGTCGCATCACCAATAATTTTCCAACTGTGCCACGAACTGTACCAAAGCGGACCCCTACCGCTCCCGGACGATTGCCTCAATCTCCAGTGAGCCTAAACCTCACCACAGATTAGCGGACAGCCTTATCAACAACGGACGAAGCTGCAGCGCTTTCGTCCGTTTTTATGAGCGTCTCCGGCAACCCCTTCTGCGCCAGCGCCGAGCGGACGCTGATCTGCGCTTTGCGCGACTCCAAGGCTACCTGTTCTGCCGACTTCGCATCGCGGCTTGTGTCATCCATGCCGGACACCTCGTGGCGTAGCAATCGCAAAATTTCGTCGTGAAAATACTCGGTCCAGTAGTAGGCGTACTCCTCTCCGAATTGATCGAACCCCTCCTTCGATCCCGGGACCAATTCGATTATCGTCTTGCTCAGACTTCCGGCATTGATGAATCGGCCTTTGTCCCGCAGCTGGATGCTGTAAAGCTTCATCATCATGGCCGCCTGGAGGATGATACTCTCATAAGCATCGAACGTCTTGAGCGCCTTATCGCTGAGGTAGAGCTTGGCACCGGTTTTATCGAAAGCACCCAAAGCCTTTATCTTCTCGTCGACGTCAAACGGCTTCATGATGGTTTCGATGAACTCGATGATCTTCGGGTCGTTCCCGTCCTTCAGAATCTGCTCGCCGTTCAGAATTTTCATGTACTCGACCAGCATGGAGAGCTGAGACAGACCGTGACGCGCCCGCAGTAGGGTCTCTGCCGCCTCAAAGCGCTTCGCCTGGAGAGCCGAGTCGCGCTCCCTACGAGCCGAGGTGAGGAACGAGCGGATGTGATCCAGTTCCTTCTCGTTGTCCCTGATCTCAGCCTTGAACGTCTCCATCTGCTTCTCGAACCGCTGCTCGACAGATTTGGAGAGCAACTTCGCCACCGTGTCCCGCATCAAGTAGGCGATCACACCGAGCACACCGCTCGTGAGGAGCAGATTCAACAACCACGTCCAGAAGTCTTCAGGCAATGCGACACCTCCCCTCACCCGGCTACCCTACGACACGTCGAGGGTGTTGTTCCAAGCCCCAGTCCCCGGTGTTCTGACCCGCTTCGGCGGGCTTTTTCGTGTCCCGGAGTGATTACACCTTTTGTTGAATCTTCTACCGCAGTCGGCCTTCAACTGTACCAAAATTGTGCCAAGGCCGATTTCAGCCAAAATAACGCAATAAAATCAGAGCCTTAAAATATACCCACACACTCCATCATCGGAGCAACCGACAGGCGCGCGGCTGACCGGGTTTCGGTTCTTGCGGCTTTATCTGACAAACCGGGCCTCACCTATCATCTGCCTGCAACATTGCTTTCGCCGGTTCTTTCCGGGGTTTGGGCGCGAACTGCCTCCTTGAACAGCGAATATCAAGGGGATGATCGATCTAATGGACAATGTAATACACATCCCTGACCCGCACCCCAAGATGAACCGGGCAACGCGCCAGCCCCCTGACCGCGGTAAGGTGCGGGCGCCACGCCTTTTTAAGGCCGCACCTGCGCTGGCCCACTGACACGAGAGTTTTACATAACCGACACCCCACAGTCATGCAGGAGCATTATGCCAGCAGTCGTGTTCTGTATCTGAGGGGAAAACGACATGACTGCACGGCTTCTTTCGACCGCGGCGCTTGGGCTTGTTCTGGCCCTGCCCGCCGGCGCCTTCACGCTTGATCCGCGCTTTACCGACAATGACGGCGATCTGATCGCCGACATCCCGACCGACCCGAGCGAATGGGTGGACCCGCCGGTTCTGATCTTCGCCTATACGCCGGTGGAAGACCCGGCCGTGTATGAAGATGTCTGGGCCGAATTCCTCGACCATTTGTCCGAGGTGACGGACAAGCCGGTGCAGTTCTTCCCGGTGCAGTCCAACGCTGCACAATATGAAGCGATGCGCGCCGTGCGTCTGCATGTGGCGGCCATCAATACCGGCGGCAACCCGATTGCCGTGGCGTGTTCGGGCTTCCGGCCCTTCACCATGATGGCGCGTGAGGATGGCTCCTTCGGTTACGAGATGGAGATCATCACCTATCCCGGCTCAGGGATCGAAAGCATCGAGGATCTGGAGGGGCGCACGCTCGCCTTCACGTCCGAGACCTCGAATTCGGGCTTCAATGCGCCTTCCGCGCTGCTGCAATCCGAATTCGGCATGGTCGCGGGCGAGAATTTCCAGGCCGCGTTTTCGGGCGCGCATGACAACTCCATCCTCGGCGTGGCCAATCAGGATTACGACGCAGCCGCCATCGCCAACTCCGTGCTTACCCGGATGGTCGCGCGCGATGTCGTCAGCCTCGACGATCTGGTGACGATCTACAAATCCGACACCTTCCCCACCTCGGGCTATGGCACGGTCTACAACCTGCACCCCGACCTGCAGGAGAAGGTGCAGGAAGCCTTCTTTACCTTCGATTGGGAAGGCACCGGGCTGGAGCGCGAATTCGGCGCGCAGGGCGAGACGCAATTCATCCCGATCACCTTTCAGGAGCACTGGTCGGTGATCCGCCAGATCAACGAGGCGCAGGGCGTCGAATACACCTGCAACTGATTTTTAGCACGAAAACCTTTGAAGGCAGGCAGAACCCGGGTTCTGCCTGCCGCACTCCTGCCAAAGCGAGGCGCCGATGCTCCGAATCGAAGGGCTGACCAAGACCTACAAGACCGGCGACAAGGCGCTGTCCGATGTCTCCTTCGAGGTGCCGCAGGGGCAGGTGATCGGGTTGATCGGCCCTTCGGGTGCCGGAAAATCGACACTGATCCGCTGCATCAACCGCCTTGTCGAGCCCTCCGGCGGCGCAGT
>JBJHCI010000258.1:0-3784 GCA_050485925.1 Maricaulaceae bacterium | reverse complement strand
TGCGGCTTCTCCTGGGCGGTGTCGGGCAGCACGATGCCGCTCGCAGTGGTGGCGTCCTCGTCGAGGACCTCCACGATGATGCGGTCACCCACCTGGGCCAACCGCGCGGCAGCACCGTTGATCCCGAACGTCTTCGAGCCACGCGGCGCCGCGATGGCGTACGTCGTAAAGCGTGCACCGGTATTGATGTTGAGCACGTCGACCTGCTCATTGGGCAGGATACCCGCCGCGTCCAGAAGATCCGCATCGATCGAGATCGAGCCTTCATAGTGCAGGTCGGCCCGCGTAACGCTGGCGCGGTGAAGTTTGGCTTTCATCATGGTGAGCTGCATGGGGCTATGCCTCCGCGCTTACGATTTTGCTGCAGTGCATATAGGCGATCGCCGAGGGGAAGAACAGGGGGCTATCACCGCCCGGTCATCAGCCCGCCACAAAACCGCCCCCACCGTGCGGGATGAATCACGTGCCGTGACCAGATATACTGGCCATTGATACGCAAACAGGGCGGGACAGGCTTGATGACATTTCTTTCAAGACATGGCGTGTGCGCAGCGCTGGTACTGGTTGCCGCCCTCATCACGCTGGCCGGTGCAGCCCATGGGCAACCGGTCGACTGGGGCGCGGCGCAGCGCGAGGGAGACCTGGCTGACCGCGCCGATATCATCCGCCCCGCCAACCAGCCCATGTCGGCCCTTGCTGGTGTGAACGTGCCGGTATTGCTGCCCGCCCTATCTGGCGCTGTGCTTACCCGACAGGGGGGAGAGCCCGGGCTGATGTTCTTCCCGCGGGGCAATCTTTACACCGCCAGCTTCCACTATGGCGGGGTCGATGTTTCAGTCAGCGGCGCATCGGGGGCCGCAGCCACCACCGCGCCCGATGAATGGACCCGTACCGATTACGGCCAGAGCCTCAACTTCTCCCGCTTCGGGGCAGCTTACATCATTGAGGTACGGTGCTCTGATCCGTCACGAGGCGGCAATTGCACCGGTCAGGACTTCATCCAGCATATTCGCAGCCAGCTGGTGGTGGCAGGCGGGTCGGGCCTGACAGACTAGGCTGTAAACGCATAAAGGGCTTGGAGCCCAGTTTTCGCTGCGCATATGGGCGTGCTTGTGTTAACCTTCCGCTAACCGTTGACGATGGCGGGAGGGGTAAAGCCATGCGCATCTTCGGCTTGGGCAGGGCAGCAGCAGGAGCGGGCCTGGTGGCGGCTGCCATCGTGTCCGCACCCGCAATGGCTAGCGGCCAGGAACGTGATCAGGCCCCGGTCAGGACCTTGCAGGTCCAGCTGCCGCCCAGCGATGAACAGGCGCGCCGGCTGGCAGAGCGCGAACGGCAATTGCGCATGTTGCGCGCCATCGAGGCCCATCAGGCCGAAGGCGCCCCGCTACGCGCCACCGCACCACAACCGGCCCAGCGCGACAACGAGCCGCTTCGTTTTGACATGGCGACTTTCCGCCGGCTGGCAGAACAGATCGGCCAGCGACCGGGCGAGGAGCCTCAGGCCGAGAAGGAAGAACCTCAGTATGACCGGTACGGACGCCCTCTGGCCCGCATCGACTGGGACAGCATGGCCACTGACTGGCGCCGGCAGATGGATCAGGACGAAGCCGACGCCGTCGCCGACAGTCGGATCGTCACCCATGTGCCTCCGCCCCGCCCACACACACCGCGCATCACCAACCGGGAGATGGGTGAGCTGGAGCGCCCGCGCCTGCCCGTCCTGCTGCCACGCGAAACGGAGGCGGTGCACACCCGTTCCCTGACCCGTGAGGGCGGTGAGGACGGCATGATGTTCTACCCCCACGACGATTTTTACGCGGCCACGTATCACAAGCGGGGCATGATGGTGCAGATCACCGGCACGCGCATTGAGGCCGCCTATGAACGCGACCCGGAGATTGGCCGGCGCTTCCTGGCCATGTCAGACGCGGACGGCTATTTCCTCACCCGCACCGATTTCGGCGTCGAGATCAATTTTACCCGCTATGGCGCGGCCTATTCGGTGCTGGTAGCGTGCGACAATCCCGATGACGATCCCGAATGCCGCGATGAACATGCCCTACGCGGCGTGATCAGCCATCTGGCTATTTCGGGCGGGACACCGCAAGGCCTGCCGGACAGTGACCGGCCCTTGAGGAGGCTGCCATGAGCCGGACACGCGACTATACGCTGGCCGCTCTGGTGGCCGGGACTGCCATTGCGGCCACCTGGTTCTGGCCCGAAATCGAGGATCAGATGGGCTGGACGCCCGATCCCGATGGCGTGGAGATACCCGAGCCGGAGGAGCCAGAGCCTGAACCGGAAGAGCCGGAACCCGAACCGGAGCCAGAGCCAGAGCCCGAACCGGAGCCAGAACCGGAGCCAGAACCGGAACCCGGCCCGTTGACCGACTGGCTGGGCGATGAACCGAGCTATCTGCCACCGGGCGATCTTGAGACCAGTTCCGGCACGGGCCAGACCGACGCAACCGTTTACTCACCCAATATGCGCTTCCCTATCGAAGTGCCGCGCGCCTTTGCCAACAGCCAAGTCTGGCGGCCCGGCGGCGTGCAGGCCAGCCCGCCCTGGAACCAGTGCGCGGAGGAGAATTACGATTATCCCTGGCGGGATAATTTCTGCGAAACGCGTGGCCGGAGCACACCCATGTGCCCCAGCGGAACCGGCCATCAGGGCCAGGATATCCGCCCCGCGCGCTGCCCGCGCTCGCCCTATGGCCCTGAGGATCGCTTCTGGGCGGTGGCCGCCGATGGTGGAGACATTACCGGCATATCCGGCCATGTCGTCACCCTGCTGGCGGACGACGGTACAACCTATCTCTACATGCATCTTGACCCCACCCGCCTTGATGTGGAGGCCGGTGACCGGGTGGAACGTGGCGACCGGATCGGCGTGATCTGGAACTATTTCGGCTCCACACCGACCACCTTCCATTTGCATTTCGAGATCCGCCAGAGCGTGGTGGTGGGCGGGCAGCTGCGCCTGACGCCCGTGCCGCCCTACACCTCGCTCATCGCCTCTTATGAACGCCTGATGCGCGGGGAGGACGAGGCAGGCGAGTATCCGGAGCCTTATTAGCGGCTCTCAGTTCCGCAACGCATTCCCCGCCGTCGCGAGGACAGGCCGCATTGCGATGTTCCGCGCATTGGCGCGGGCGGCCAGTCGGCCTTGCGGCCCTGACGGGGCCGGACCAGCTCCCCGGCGCGCAGCGCCGCAAGCGCGAACGCGCGCCCGCAGCGAAGGGTGAGCTTTGCGAGCCCGGAAGCGAGGAGCGAAGCCCGGATGGGCTGAGCATCAATAATAGACAATCACCCCCGCCTTGCCCGGAAAAATCCCTTCAGCAGTGCCGCACTTTGCTCTGCCATCACCCCGCCCGTGACATCCGGCCGCCAGTGGCAGGTGGGTTGTTCAAAGAAGCGGGAGCCGTGCTCTATCGCGCCGCCCTTTGGGTCTGATGCGCCATAGACGAGGCGGCCAATGCGGGCATGACTGATAGCGCCGGCGCACATGGCGCACGGCTCCAGCGTCACGAACATTTCAAACCCGGTCAGCCGGTAATTGCCAAGTTTCTGACCCGCCAGACGAAGCGCCATGATTTCCGCATGCGCGCTGGGGTCATGGCGGGCTATCGGCGCGTTATGGGCAAGCGCGACCACCTCATCGCTGGCTGGATCGACGATCACCGCGCCAATGGGGGCCTCCCCTGCGGCGGCGGCGGCTTGCGCCTGACCCAAGGCTAGCGCCATAAAGCGTATGTCGCGGCTATCGCTCATCAGAGCCGCTT
>JBJHCI010000257.1:0-3833 GCA_050485925.1 Maricaulaceae bacterium | reverse complement strand
GCTTCGGTAGGGGTGGCAAGACCGGCAAGAATCGAACCCAGCACCGCCACGATCAGCGCGAGCGGTGGCAGGAGGGCACGCAGGATGAGCCCCCAGTCCGCATTCAGTTCGTCTTTCGGGATAGCGGGCGAGGCGTTGGGTCGGGTGATGGCGATGAAGACCTGATAGAGGATATAAGCGCCGACCAGCATCAGTCCGGGAATGAGTGCACCGGCGAAAAGATCGCCCACGGTCACGATATCAGGCGAGAATATGCCCTGTTCACGCTGCGCCCTGGCATAGGCGCTGGAGAGCTGGTCGCCCAAGAGGATCAGGACGATGGAGGGCGGGATGATCTGCCCCAGCGTACCCGACGCCGCGATGGAACCGGTGGCCAGCGCCGGATCATAGCCCCGGCGCAGCATGGTCGGCAGGGCCAGTAAGCCCATCGTCACCACGGTCGCACCGACAATGCCTGTCGAGGCCGCGAGCAGCGCACCCACCACTACGACCGAGATGCCCAGCCCGCCGCGCAGCGAGCCGAAGAGCGCACCCATGGCTTCGAGAAGCTCTTCGGCGACGCGCGATTTTTCCAGCATCACACCCATGAAGACGAAGAGCGGCACGGCGACGAGGATCGCCTTGTCCATCTCCATGATGTTGCCGTAGATGCGCTGCGGGAAGGCGCGCAGGTGGAGCGGGTCAAAGACATCGAGGGCGAGGCCGATCAGTGCAAAGAGAATTGCCACACCGGCAAGCGTGAAGGCGACCGGGAAGCCGCGCAGCAGGGCGGCAATCGCGGCGAGAAACATCAGGAAGGGCAGAGCCTGCAGGAGGACGTCCATCACAGGGCTCCCTTAGGCGCATCATCGCGCTGACCCTCATCGGGCGCGTCCTTGCCTGCCAGGGTCAGCGCGCCTCTGGCCGCCAGCGCCACGCCTTGCGCGATCATCATCACGGCGAAGACAGGAATGGCGGTTTTCAGCGCGAAGACCAGAGGCAGGCCGTCGCCCTCCCGAGAGCGCTCAAGGATGCGCCACGCACCACCGACATAGGAGCGCGAAGTGTCAAGGATCAGCCAGCACATCGGAATGAGGGCGAGATAGACACCCGCAATATCGGTCCATGCTTTCGACTTCGCGTTCAGCCGGGAATAGAAGATGTCCACCCGCACATGCCCATTGGCCAGAAGGGTCGAGGCACTGGAGAGCAGGAAGAGCAGGGCATGAAAATAGATCATGCTTTCCTGCAGCTTTGTGATGGAAACACCGAAAACATATCGCTGAATCACGATCAGGCTGGTGACCAGAACCAGCGCCAGCGCAAACCAGCGCACCGCGTCGCCGATCGCACGGTTTACTGCATCAATCACCTGGCAGATGCGTTCCAGCGCATGCGTCACGATAGATGGAGGCGAGGCGAAGACCGCCCACAGGGCAACGATAAGGGGAAACGCGACGACGGGCGTCAGGCCCCAGCCTGCCCAGCCGAGCGCAATGCCCAGCTCGCGCCCGCGCGTTGAGAGGTCAGACGCGATCCAGCCCTGTATGCCGCCGGCCGTCGCCATGTCGGCGAGCATGAGCAGACCGGTCAGGGCCAGAATGGCGATGAGCAGCCAGTCCCCGGCGCGCATCGCTACCCCCCGAGCACGAGTTCGCGCATTTGCAGGTAGGGCGTCTCGGACACATTCGCCCATTCGCGCGAGCGGCGGCGCGAGGCGATATAGCTGTCATAGACACGCCGCGTAATCGCATCGGCATTGGCTGAATTGGCGACCACTTCCTCGCTGACCCGGCCCATCTCGCGCCAGATTTCGTCAGAGAAGGTGCGCAGCTGCACGCCGTGCTGTTCGACCAGTGTCTGCAGCGCGATACCGTTATGGTGGGTGAACTCGGCTATGGACTGGTTGTTGGCCGCGCGGCAGGCCGTCTTGATCATGGCCTGCTGGTCAGCCGGCAGGCTGTCCCAGACGCCGCGATTTATGCCGACGGCCAGCGCCGAACCCGGCTCGTGGAAGCCGGGGCCGTAATAATAGGGGGCCTCGCGGTAGAAGCCGAAGGCCATGTCATTCCACGGGCCGACCCATTCGGTGGCGTCAATCGCGCCGGACTGGAGGGCCTGATAGATCTCACCGCCGGACAGCGCGACCGCCGCCCCGCCCATGGCGCGGATCACATCTCCTCCCAGGCCCGGCATGCGCACGCGAAGCCCTCGGAAATCGCTGACCGAATTGATCTCGCGCTTGAACCAGCCGCCCATCTGGTGGCCGGTATTGCCGGCCTGGAAGGCGATCAGGTTGAACTGGCCGGAGAGCTCCTCCCAAAGCTCCTGTCCGCCGCCATATTCCACCCACGCCATGATCTCCCAGGCGGTCATGCCCATCGGCACTGCGCAGTAGAAATTGAACGCTGGGGAGCGGCCCTGCCAGTAATACTCGGCGGCATGATACATGTCCGCTACGCCGTTGGAGACAGCATCAAAGACCTCGAACGCACCGACGATCTCGCCCGCCCCATAGACCTGGATTTCGAGCGCCCCGCCGGACATTTCCCGTACATAGCGGGCGGTGGCTTCGGCGGCCGTGCCAAGGCCCGGGAAACTCGCGGGCCAGGTTGTGACCATGCGCAGGCGGCGGGTGCGGTTGCGGTTTACCGCCGGTGCCGCAACGGTTGAGGCTTCGCCATTACCGTTGCTGTCCTCGCAGGCGGCCAGCGTGCCCGCAGCCGCAACAGCCGCGCCGCCGATAAACTTGCGCCGATCCATGATTATCTCCCCTTGATCAATCTCGTTATGACCCGTCTTGCCATGCGGCGCGGGTTTTTCAAGCGATTCCGGCGATGCCTAGTGTATCAGGCCGGGCCGTCATTCATGCGCCGCCAACCGCCCGGCTCCAGGATTTCAAGGGGCGTGAAGCGCGCCTTGTAATCCATCTTAGCGCTGCCCTCGACCCAGTAGCCGAGATAGACATGCGGCAGGCCGGTTTCCTGCGCCCTTCGGATGTGATCCAGGATCATGAAAGTACCCGGACTGCCGGGCTGGCGCAGGGGGTCATAGAAGCTGTAGATCAGCGAGTATCCGTCGGCGAGTTCGTCAACGAGGGCTGCGGCGGCCAGAGTGCCGTCACGATCACGGTATTCGGCGATCTGGGTGCGCTGCATACCATCCTCGACCATGGCGGCATAATCGAAGAAGTCCATGCCGGCCATGTCGCCGTCACTGTGGCGCGTTTCCAGATAGAGACTCAGCAACCCGAACTGCTCCGGTGTGGCCTCCGCGGGCTTAACCTCGCGGATAAGATCGCCATTGCGCTTCAGGATACGGCGCTGGGAACGTGAAAAGGAGAATTCAGCCACCGGGATACGCGCAGACTTGCAGGCTGAACAGAGCTCGCAGGCCGGGCGATAGAGTATGGACTGGGAGCGGCGGAAGCCCGCATGGGTCAGCGCGTCATTCAGCCCCGGCCCCTCGGCCGGGTCGACGCGGGTGAATACCTTGCGTTCCAGCTTGCCGGGCAGATAGGGGCACGGCGTCGGGGCCGTTAAGAAGAACGGCAGCTGGCGGGTAGTAAACGGGTGGGTCACCGGTCCACTCAAATCCCTCACGGCCGGGCGGCGAATCCGCCCGTCAGAAGCTGAGTGTAGCGAGAGAATCCGGCCTCCGGAACAGGCGAGTGTGCTGTCTGTCGGCGTTCGTTAGAGCGCGCCGCCGGGCGGAAGGACCGGCGCTTCGCGCAGCAGCACGATGGACAGGCGGCGATTGCCGGCCATGAAGGGATCATCGGGGAAGAGTGGCTCCGATGCGCCCTTGCCGCGTACATCGGCCACACGGTCATCGGTGATCCCGCGCTCCTGGAG
>JBJHCI010000256.1:0-3840 GCA_050485925.1 Maricaulaceae bacterium | reverse complement strand
ACGGTATGCCGCATTTACCGCAACGCAAAACGCATCACGGATCACGCGGTCACACCCCCTGATCTGCGGCTTGATTGCGGGCGCGGGCGCGCCTAGGTTCGCGCGCGTTTTCAAACCCCGCCGGAACCCGCGCCATGGCCACAAAAAAAGCGCCGTCCTTTCAGGAGCTGATCCTGACGCTCCAGCACTATTGGGCAAAGCAGGGCTGCGCCATTCTTCAGCCCTATGATGTGGAAGTGGGCGCAGGAACCCTGCACCCGGCGACAACGCTGCGCTCGCTGGGGCCGAAGCCGTGGCGGGCCGCCTATGTGCAGCCCTCGCGCCGTCCGGGCGACGGGCGCTATGGCGAGAACCCGAACCGGCTGCAGCACTATTACCAGTTTCAGGTGCTGTTAAAGCCCTGCCCGGCCGATATTCAGGACCTCTATCTCGGCTCGCTCGATGCGCTGGGCATCGACCGCAAGCTGCATGATGTGCGCTTTGTCGAGGATGACTGGGAGAACCCGACCGTCGGCGCGTGGGGGCTGGGCTGGGAGGTCTGGTGCGACGGCATGGAAGTGAGCCAGTTCACTTACTTCCAGCAGGTTGGCGGGCTGGATGTGGAGCTGGTCTCCGGCGAGCTGACCTATGGCCTCGAGCGCCTCGCCATGTATGTGCAGGGCGTGGAGAATGTCTACGATCTCGATTTCAACGGCGCGGGGCTCACTTACGGCGATGTGTTCCTTGAGAACGAGCGCCAGCACTCGGCCTTCAATTTCGAGCATGCCGATGTCGACATGCTGATCGAATGGTTCAAGGGCGCGGAGAAGCAGTGCATGGCCCTGCTCTCGCTGGAAAAGCCCCTGCCCCTGCCCGCCTATGACTGGTGCCTGAAAGCCTCTCACCTCTTCAATCTGGTCGATGCACGCGGCGCGATCTCGGTCGCCGAACGCGCCAGCTGGATCGCGCGGGTGCGCGAGCTCGCCAAGGGCTGCGCCAGCGCCTGGGTGGACCAGCAGAAAAAGGATGCCGCCTGATGAGTGTGAAGCTTTACCACAACCGGCAATCGCGCGCCGTGATGACGCACTGGCTGCTGGAGGAAATCGGCTGCCCGTACGAGCTGGTCCCCGTCCAGTACGATGACGGCTCGATGCGCTCGGAGTCCTTTTTGGCGTTGAACCCGATGGGCAAGATTCCCGTGCTCGTGGACGGCGAGACCGTGATCACCGAAACGGTCGCCATCGCGCTCTATCTCGCTGACAAGTTCAAGACCCCCAACGATCTCGCCCCCGCCATCAATGACGCCACGCGCGGCGATTATCTGCGCTGGATAGCCTTCCAGTCCGGCGCGGTGGAGCCGGCCATGATGCAGGCTGGCGCAAAGTTCGAGGCCAAGCGCGAAACGGCGGGCTGGGGCTCTGCCGAGCTGGTGGTGGATGTTCTCGAACAGCGCATTTCAAAGGCGAGCCCGTGGCTGCTGGGCGAGAAATTTTCCGCCGCAGACGTCGTGCTCGGCGGCTCATTGAGCTGGGCAGTGGGCTGGAAGCTCTTCCCGGCAAAACCAGGCTTTGCTGACTACCTTGAACGCCTTACCGAACGGCCCGCTTACAAGCGTGCTTATGCAACCTAGTAGAAAGCCCCGACCCTCGTGAGTGACGCGAAAGACCTCATCGTCTGGCACGGCCCCAATACCCGCTCCACCGGCACGGTCTGGCTGGTGGAGGAGCTGGGCGTTCCTTTTGAGCTGCGCAAAGTAGACGTGTTCGGCGGGGAAACGCGCGAGGCGGAATTTCTCAAGATCAACCCCGCAGGCAAGGTCCCTGCCATCCGCCACAAGGGCAAGACGCTGACCGAGATGGCCGCGATCTCGCTCTATCTGTGCGATGAATTCCCCGATGCCGGTTTGGCTCCGGCCATCGGTGATCCGCTGCGCGCCGACTATCTCTACTGGAGCGTGTTCCGCCCCGGCGTGCTGGAACCGGCCATCGTGACCAAGGCTCAGAATCTTGAGGTGGATCCGCGCACGGTCGGCTGGGGCGAGTGGGACACGGTCATCGGCCTCGTCGAAGCGGCACTGGAAGACGGCCCCTATTTGCTAGGTGAGCGCTTCAGCGCGGCTGACATCCTGATCGGCGGCGCGCTCGGCTGGCTCAAACACTTCAAGCTGATGCCCGACAATCCGCGCATCGACGATTACATCACCCGCCTGCACGCGCGGCCCGCCTATGCCCGCATGCAGGCCAGCAACCAGTAAGAACCGGAACGCTAAATCCTTGGCCCAGCTTCTGATCGAACTTTTCTGCGAGGAAATCCCGGCCCGCATGCAGGCGCGCGCCGAAGAGGATTTTGCCCGGCTGATGGGCGAGGCCTTCAAGGCGGCGGGTCTGGGCTTTGACAGCCTTGAGACCTTCTCCGGCCCGCGCCGCATTGGTCTGGTGGCGGAAGGTGTCCCTGCCCGCACGGCGGATATCAGCGAGGAGCGCAAGGGCCCGCGCGTCGGCTCTCCTGAGCAGGCCGTGCAAGGCTTTTTGCGCGGGGCGGGACTGGAGAGCCTTGACCAGTGCCGCATCGACAACACCCCCAAGGGTGATTTCTACGTCGCCCTGATCGAGAAGCCCGGCCGCGATGCGGGCGAAGTGATTGCCGAGGCGCTGGAAGCGGCGATCCGCAATTTTCCCTGGCCGAAATCGATGAAGTTCGGCGAGGGCGACAAGGCCCAGCGCTGGGTGCGGCCCCTGCACCGCATTATCTGCCTGCTGGACGGCAAGACCGTGCCGGTGAACGTGTTCGGTATCGAGGCCGCAAACCTCACCGAAGGCCACCGCATCCACTCCAAGGGGAACCGCGTGTTCGCGGTGAAGGACTACGCCGATTACGCGGCGAAGCTGCGTGATAACGGCGTGATCCTGACCCGCGCGGAACGCACAGCGATCATTCTGGACGGCGCAAAGCGCGTCTGCGCCGATGCCGGGCTGGAACTCATTGAAGATGAGGGCTTGCTGGCCGAAGTAACCGGCCTTGCCGAATGGCCGGTCGCGGTCCTGGGCGAGATCGATCCGGCCTTCCTGGACCTGCCAGCCGAAGTCATCGCGCTGACCATGAAGGTCCACCAGAAATACTTTGCGGTGCGTGATCCGAAAACCGGCCAGATCGCCCCGAAATTTGTAAAAATCGCCAATCAGAACGCCACAGATGGCGGCAAGGCGATTGCCCACGGCGCGGCCCGCGTCGTCTCCGCGCGCCTGTCCGATGCCCGCCATTTCTGGGATCTCGACCGCAAGCGCGGGCTTGAGAACATGGCAGGGGAACTCGCCAAGGTCACTTTCCACGAAAAGCTCGGCACGCTGGCCGACAAGGTGGAGCGGGTCGCCGCGCTGGCGCGCGAGCTCGCCCCTGCCGTGGGCGCAGACCCGGAACTGGCCTACCGTGCGGCCAAGCTCGCGAAGGCCGATCTCGTCAGCCAGATGGTCTACGAATTTCCTGAGCTGCAAGGCGTGATGGGGCGCTATTATGCGCTCGCCGCCGGTGAACCGGCGGAAATCGCCGACGCCATCCGCGATCACTACAAGCCGCAAGGCCCGTCAGACGCGGTGCCGACAGCCCCGGTCAGCGCGGCGGTGGCTCTGGCTGACAAGCTCGATACGCTCGTCGGCTTCTGGGCGATTGATGAAAAACCCACCGGCTCGAAAGACCCGTTCGCCCTGCGCCGCGCGGCGCTGGGGGTGATAAGAATTGTTGAAACGGGCGGAATTCGCCTGCGCTTGCACCCCGCGTTCCGTACCGCTGCTACCGCAGATTCGATCAAGCGGCCCGCGCTTCACAACTGGGGAGGCAAAGCGGCTCCAGATGGACTTGCTTTAG
>JBJHCI010000255.1:0-3864 GCA_050485925.1 Maricaulaceae bacterium | reverse complement strand
GGCCCAGGCTCTCCAGCACACCATCCAGCAGGCGGCGGTCATTCACCCGGATGACGAACTCGCCGTCTTGAAGGCCTGCCGCGCGCATCACTTCGGCGGCGAGCGCGATCATCTCCGCGTCGGCAGCAGGGCCCGCCGCGCCGACATTGTCCGCATCGCACTGGACGAACTGGCGGAAGCGGCCCGGCCCCGGCTTCTCATTGCGCCACACCTCGCCGAACTGGTAGCGGCGATAGGGCTTGACCAGATCCTGAAAGCCCTCGGCGGCAAAGCGCGCGAGCGGCGCGGTCAGGTCATAGCGCAGCGCCATCCACTGCCCGTCATCGTCCTGCATCGCGAACACGCCTTCATTGGGACGGTCCTCGTCGGGCAGGAACTTGCCCAGCGCGTCGGCATATTCAAACGCCGGCGTTTCCAGCGGCTCAAATCCCCAGCGCTCATAGACGGCAGAGGCGGCAGAGACGAGCGCGCGTTCGGCCCGGATGACATGAGCGGCCCTGTCCTCGAACCCGCGCGGGCGG
This sequence comes from Maricaulaceae bacterium, assembly GCA_050485925.1. Lineage (GTDB taxonomy): Bacteria > Pseudomonadota > Alphaproteobacteria > Caulobacterales > Maricaulaceae > Glycocaulis. The sequence goes on along the minus strand of JBJHCI010000255.1, from coordinate 3,343 downwards.
CGCGCCTTGGGACGGAAGGTTTTCTCTTTGGCCATGGGGCGTATCCGTTGGAGCGGGAAAGAAACAGTCCTGAAAGGAGGCCGGGCTTAGCCTTTAGGGGCCAGACGATCAAGCGGCCCGCGCCTTGCATAGGCCAGAGCTAGCGATACAGCACGGAAAGGCCAGTGTTCCAATGCAGCGCATTCACCTTCTCGCAGTGGCATTAATGCTGATAACGGGCGGCCTTGCCGCACCAGCCGCCGCAGACGGCCCTGAGACCTTCATAGCCTTCGCGCAGGGCCTTGAGGCCGAGGCGAAGAGCCAGAGCGATGCGGGCGTCAGCGAAGCTTTCCTGGCACGCGCCACTCAGTTCGCCGCTGATGCGCGTTCGCTGGCCAACTGGATACAGGCGGGAGGCGGCCCCGTTGACCTGCCCTGCATCTTCCGGGGCATGGCCGCCGATGTGGAAGCGCGCAGCACTGCGCTGTCTGCCGCCAGCACCGATGAGGCCCGCGCGCGCGAATACGCCGCGCTCGCCGAGCTGTTCTCCCACGCCGTGATCTTTGCCGGCGAGCTGGAGATCGAAAGCCCCGCCAACAGCTTCCCACCAGCGTGTGCGGGGTAGGAAAAGAAAAACCCCGGCCCGTTGCCGGACCGGGGTTCTTCGCCTGATAACGTCAGGATCGCGGCTTACGCCTCGTCGACATATTTCACGTTGCAGCCATAGGGCTGGGTCTCGGTGATTTCCACCTCTTCACCGGCCAGAACGGCGGTAAGAGCGTTCAGCGCATAAGGGATCGGCTCGGGATCGCCGGCGCGCGGACGCGGCTGGTCGTCGATACCGCCATTATAGCGCAGTACACCTTCGGCATCGATGACATACATTTGCGGGGTGGTGCGGGCCTCATAGGCACGCCCGATAATGCCCGGCGCATCCATGAAGACATGGGCGACGGTCGCGCCACGCTCTTCATTGAGCTCAAGGGCGCGCTCGGCGCTGACATAGCCTTGCTCACCGGGAGCCGAGGAGATCACCTGGATCCAGACCACGCCGTCTTCAGCCGCCGCGGCCTGCAGGCTCTGCATATTGCCCTGATAGTGGCGTACCACAAACGGGCAGTCATGATTGGTCCATTCCAGCATGACGGTCTGACCGGCCAGATCGGCCAGCGTCACCGTTTCGCCGGTGGCGGTGGTAGCTGTGAAGTCAGGCGCGCGCTCGCCAATGACCGGCTGGGCGTGGGCGGCACCGAAGCTGAGCGCACCGGCGGCCAGAAGGCTGGCCGCGAGCGCGAAAGTGCGGCGGGAAAGTTTCATGGCAGGAAGTCTCCTTGGTTTTAAAAGGCTTCGACTGTCGTTCATTCCCGGACAGCGGCTTGCACCGCCCGGACCACGATGGGCTCGGTCAGGAGGGGGGGCAGGATTTCCGGTTCCCCTCCATTGGCCGGGTACATCAGATAGAATGGCACACCCGGGGCACCATAGTAAGCGAGTGTGTCCGCGATCACGGAATCGCGATTAGTGAAGTCGGCCCGCAGGAGCGCGACATCATTCTCGGCAAAGGCTGACCGCACTCGCGGATCGGCCAGCGCGCCGAGCTTGTTGACCTGGCAGGTAACACACCAGGCCGCCGTAAAGTCGACAAAGACCGCGCGACCCTCTTCGCGCAACTCGGCCACGCGCGCCGGGCTCCAGTCCTCGTATTCGCCGTTGCCCGCTGCAATCGCTACGGGTTGCAGGCTGGCGGTCGTCCACAGCGCTCCGGCGGCCAGCACCAGCGCTACAACGCCCGTTACGCGCGCGGTGAGCCCCCTCATACGAAAGGCCCAGATGGCAAAGCCAATGGCCAGGAACAGCACCAGTACCCAAAGCACGCCCTGTGCGCCTGTTTGAACGCTCAACACCCAGACCAGCCAGATGGCGGTTGCAAACATGGGGAAGGCGAGGACCTGCTTGAACCGCTCCATCCACGCGCCGGGCTTGGGCAGGAAGCCCAGAAGGCGCGGCTCGAAGCTGACAATCACGAAGGGCAGGGCAAGGCCCACGCCGAGAAAGGCGAAGATGGTGAGCGAAGCAAGCGGTGGCTGCGCGAGCGCATAGGCGAGCGCACCGGCCATCACCGGCGCCAGACAGGGAGCCGCCACGAAGACCGCCAGCACGCCGGTCAGGAAAGCCCCGGAACGCCCGTCATCGCGTATATTACTGCCCACGCCCTGCAGCGAGGTGCCGATCGCAAAAAAGCCGAGGAAGTTCAGTCCGATCACGAACATAAGCGTAGCAAGGCCGGCAACCACCCACGGCTCCTGCAGCTGGAAGCCCCAGATTTCCGCGCCTCCCAGCGTACGCAGGGCCAGCACGACACCGCCGAGTGCCATGAAAGTCAGCACAACGCCCGCACCAAAAATCAGGCCGAGCTCACGCGCATGACCCCGGTCCGCGCCCCGCTTGTTGACTATGGTGAGCGCCTTCATGGACAGGATCGGGAAGACGCACGGCATCAGGTTGAGGATGAGGCCACCAACCAGCGCGAAAAGCGCCGCCTGCCAGAAGGCCATAATGGGGGCAGGCGGAGCGCCAGCACCACCAGAACCAGCCGATGCCGCCGCAGGGGCGGGTGCGGCGAGCGCATTGACCTGTTCGCCGGCCGACGCCGTCACCTCGATGACGCGACGCTCCCAATTGCGGCCATTGCGCAGTTCGAATGACAGCGCGCCGGTATAGTCGGTATTCACGGCATTGCGGGTCAGGGAGCTGGGAGCGAGGTCCAGACGCGCCGCGCCCTCTTCCACCCGGTAGGGCTGGGCAGCGTTAGGATCAGTCACCCCGCCCTCATAGGCAAAGAAATAAAGGCCGCGGATCGCGTCCGGTCCCGATGCAAGAGCATCGCCTGCCAGCGTCAGCACGAGCTTGCCATCATTGCGGGCAAGGCCCGCCTCCATCTGCACGCCCGTTTCCGGAGCGAGCGCAAAGGCGGTTTCGATCAGACGCGCCCCTTCCTCGTCCGGCACGCTGTCACCTACGAGCAGGGTTATCTCCACCATCGCGTCTTCAGGGATGCAGATATCCTCGCAGACCAGCCAGGTCGCTTCCGCGGTGATGGTCAGCTCGCCCCGCGCGGCATCGGCCGGCACGGTGATCGGCACCGGCAGGGTGACCCGATCCTCATAGCCGTAATTCACAAGCGGGCCCAGCGTGTAGGTGTCCGGCGCAGGCCACACCATGGCGCCCTCGCTCCAGCCCTCGGGCAGGTCGAGATAAAGCATCGTCGCCTCGCCCGAAGCGCCGGGATTGCGCCAGTATGTGTGCCAGTGCGGGGTGATCTCCTGATGCAGGGCGAGATGGAAGGTCTCGCCCGGTGCCACAG
>JBJHCI010000254.1:0-3878 GCA_050485925.1 Maricaulaceae bacterium | reverse complement strand
CATGAGGACACTCCGTTCGGCGCGGGACTAGCGGCAATTCTGACCGGATGACGGCAGTTTCTGCCGGGCAGGACTGTGTCTTGCGCGGCTATGCCCTTCAGACCAACATTGTCACAACACATTGACATTTAAGGCCTTTACTGTCCTTCCCAGGTGTTCGCGGCAAAACTGTCGCCTGGCATTCCTATGGGGAAGGGGCAAAAGCCGGGCCAGTCGCGCCCCCTGGTTTTCACCCGGCAAACCCGGCCCTGCCCCACAGGAAAGATTTGCCGCCCGGCAAGGGTCAGCACAACGAGCGGAATTCATATCATATTGATTTTAAAGTGATTTATTTTGCACCAGAACTGGCACGGCAATTGAAGGAGCGTTCCTGCCCGGCGTGCCGCTCATCATGAGCAGCGACCCGCCGCCCGCCGCAAAATGCGCGCATCTGACACCGGACCTCTTTAAGGGTTGTGCTGCGCTAATGCTGCTCGAACTACTGTTTACTGGCTCCCGCGATGCCGCCTCCACAGGCAGCCGCTCCGGCGATGCGCCCGAGGCGGACGCCGATGCGTTCTCCGCCCTTATCGCAGCGCTGGACGGCAGGTCCGCCGGTAGTACGGACGGTAATGCTGTGCGCAGGGGCGAGAATGCAATGATGCGCGGGGCCAGCCCGGATGGCCTATCCGGCAACGCCGTGCAACCGGTTGAGGCCGTCACCGCCCCGGAACAGGTAGTGGCTGACGAGCCCTCTCAGGAGGAAATGCCGGCACCGCCGCAGCCTGATAGCGAGGACGAGAATGTCGAGGCGGCAGCGGTCCTGCCCGAAGCCGCGTCGGAAAGTGCTCCAGAGCCGGTCCCGGCGCGCACCGATGCGGCGCCTGTGGCCCCGCCCGTTCTCTCATCGCATGACACCGGCGAGGACGGCGATCTGCGCGCCGTGACACCCACCCCGGCGGCGTCTACCCCCGATCAGAACGGTGATGACGCTGAAAGCGCCGGGACCGATACTCCGCCACCACCTCGCACTGGCGCTGAAGGCCAGGTGGCCAACAAGGCTGAAGACAATACGGGCAAGGCACAGCCCGTCGGGAAAGTGGGTGCTCTGGCGCGCCCTGAACCCGGTGCCGGTCCACAAGTTATGGCCAGCCAGGCAGAGCGTAATGAGGCGCAGGCACGCACCGCTGCCGATCTCCTTCCGGTGCGCGAAACTGGTGACACACTGCGCGGAACCATGACCGCCGACGGCAATACTGACGGCGATGGCGAACCGAATGCCGCGCGCCCCGCGGTCACGGCGGTATCGGCCTCCAGCACGCAGGAGGCTCCGCGGGACGGGAATGAAACCCGCCTTGCAGCCTTTGCCCGCCGGGAGATATCAGCAAGCCGCTCGGACAGCGAAACGCGCTCCGCCCTGGCAGCCACGGACAAGCCGGACGGAGAAGCCAAATCCGGTAATACACCGCCCTCGCGTGGCGCGGCGCAGCCGCAGCTTCCCGGCACTGCCCAACCAGCCCCTCCGGCAGCGCCGGGCGCTGGCGCGCAGAACCCTGCCATGCCCGTGCATAACGGGCTTGTGGCCCTGCTCGCCGCGCAGGCCCACCAACCGCCTGCACCGGTCGAACCTCTTACGCTCACAACCGGCGGTGAGAATGGCGAAATCCGCCTTGAAGCCGGCAATGTGACACTGGCCCGCAGCGAGACACCCAACGCCCAGGCCGCCCGCGCGGGCAGTCCGGCGCAACTGCGCCTAGCCAGCGCGCACATACCGGCCATGGCCCAGCTGATCGCCAAGCGCTTTGGCGATGGCGGGCGCAGCTTTGATATCCGCCTTGATCCGCCGGAGCTCGGCCGGGTGCATGTGCGTCTGGAGATCGGCGCAGACCGCAGCGTCCAAGCCATGCTGACCGCAGAGAAGCCCGAAGCGCTCAACGAGCTGCAGCGCCATGCTCGTGAGCTGGAACGTGCGCTCAGCGAGGCTGGGCTGGACCTGGGCGAAGCCGGGATCGGCTTCGCCCTGTTCGAAGGCAATGACAGCGATGGCGGTCAGAACCCGCAAAGCGCTCCTGCCGGAGATGTTGGCGCAGAAGAGGGCGTGGCGCTGGGCCTTGAACCGACCCTGCCCCCCCCTGTTCTTGAACGTTTCGGTTTCACCCTTGCCCGGCGGGCCGGGATTGATGTGCGCATCTGACAGGATTGATTTCTCATGACCGAACTGAACCCGATCGCACAGGCCCAGCAGGCAGCGTCCAGCGTCAAGGCTGACAATAACGCGTCCTCGCGCCTGACAGACACGTTCGACACCTTCCTGACCCTGCTGACGACACAGCTTCAGAACCAGGATCCGCTCAGCCCGATGGATTCCCAGGAATTCGTCTCCCAGCTGGTCCAGTTCTCCTCAGTCGAGCAGCAGATCCAGACCACGCAGGCCATGCAGGCCCTGCTTAGCGTTCAGGCGGCTCTCGCCCAGCTCTCCAGTGTCGATTACATCGGCAAATATGCACTGGTGATGACCAATGGCGCGCTGCTGGATGACGGGCGGGCCGAGTGGTTCTACGAAATGCCGCAGGAAGCCAGCGCCAGCCAGATCATCATCACCAATGAGCAAGGCGCTGTGGTGCGTACGCTCGATGGCCAGCGCGGGGCAGGTGAACACCGCATCATCTGGGATGGCCTCGACAATGAAGGCAATCAGTCTCCCGAAGGCGTCTACTTCCTGGAAGTGGTCGCGATGGACGCAGATGGTGAACGCATTGATGTGCCAATCAGCGTGGGCGGACGGGTCACAGGCGTTGAGCTCAATGAAGGTCAGGCAATCGTAGAGGTGGGCGGCATGAAGGTCCCGGCCTCCAAGATCGTACGCCTGCGCGAGGTGCCTATTGACCCGACCGAGGACAATCCGGCCATCCACATTCCCGATGAACCCGAAGAGGAGGAACCCGATGCCACCTCCTGAGCCCGATATCCACTTCCGGGAGAAACCCGGCCAACCGATTGACCCGACACTGTTCCACAACAAACAGAACAAGCAGGAGCAACACCCATGAGCCTGAATTCAGCTCTCGCCGCCGGGGCATCCGGCCTGATCTCCAACTCGTCCGCCCTGGCCGGCATTTCCGACAATATCGCCAATGTGAACACGGTCGGCTACAAGCGGGTGAACACCAATTTCTTCCCCAACTACACGCTTAATTCCGGTGCGGGCGATGTCCGCTACGCGGCAGGGGGCACGTCCACCCTAACCAAGCTCGACGTCTCCACGACCGGACTCCTGAACCCCGCCAGCTCATCCACCTCCATCGCGATTGACGGCAACGGCTTCTTCGTGGTGCGCCCCAATCCGCAGGACGTGACCGGTTTTGATCCGATCATGTTCACGCGCTCGGGCAATTTCGAAACCGATTCAGCCGGCTTCCTGCGCAACTCGGCGGGTATGTATCTATATGGCTGGCCAGTGGCGGCCGACGGTACGGTCAATGCCAATCCGTCCAATATGAATCAGCTGGAAGCCATTAACCTGTCCAACATTGGCGGTGCCGCCGAGGCGACCTCATCGGTGCGTATCAACGCCAATCTGCAGGCCAGCCAGGACGTATCCCCCGCCGCGGCCACCTACGATGCAACGGACCCCACGCTCAACATGGCGTCAGGCGCGGTAACGGCAGACTTCCAGCGCACGATCCAGATCTATGACAGTCAGGGCGGGGTGCGCTCCATCACGCTGTCCCTGCTCAAATCGGCGAACCCTAATGAATGGCACGCCGAACTGCATGTCGACCCAGCGACCGACGTGACGTCGGGCGGCGGTCTGAACTCGGGGCAGATCGCTACAGGTATCCTGGCCTTCGACACGAACGGCCAGCTGGATGGCGGCAACACCACCCTGCCTTCCAATC
>JBJHCI010000253.1:0-3880 GCA_050485925.1 Maricaulaceae bacterium | reverse complement strand
AAACAGGCCCGTGCGGTCCTTGCCCGCCGCGCAGTGCACGATGAAGCCGTGATCGGGTTCGGCATCGGCCAGCGCCCGGAAGCCTTGTGCGAATACCCACCGATTACCCGGATCGAAAGGCAGCTCACGATAGATATCGGTCATGAAGCCGCGGATGGAGCTTTCCGTCAGCTCGTTATCGCGCAGGAATACGAGGTGAGGCGCTTCAGCAGAGCCGGCATGATCGCTCGCCAGTACCGTAACCCCTTCCCGGTCCGGCCAGTGGGACGGTTCCATCTCGCGCTCGCGCGGGCGCCTGAGATCGGCCACCACCCTGATACCAAGCCCGTCCATGGTGTCCAGATCAGCCGGTGTCGCGCGGGAGAACTGGCCCGAACGGTAAAGCCCGGAGCGCACCTTGCCCCCATCACGCGTGGGCAGGTCACCGAAACGGCGGAAATTATGGACCCCTTCAAGGGGCAGAACACGGTCACTCATGCGCTCTGACCTACTGCGCGCTTGGTCAGGCGGCAAGCCCACATAGGGATATGAAGAGGGAAAATTAACCTCAAGCCTCTACTCAATTGAGAAAACCAATAATGAGTAGGTGGTTTCATGCGGGTCGTCACGTGTCTCTTCACGGAGCATAATCTGTGGTTCGTGCTGCTGGCCGCAATCATGTGCGTCGTGGGCGCAACGATCACGATCCGCCTCTACCGCCTAGTGGCAAGCGCTCATGGATCCGCCCGCATGGGCTGGGCCTTCCTGACCGCCGTGTGTGCGGGATCAGCCATCTGGACAACCCATTTCATCGCCATGCTGGGCTATCAGCCCGCAGCGCCGGTCACGCTGGATTCCGGCCTTACTATCGCGTCAGGCCTGATCGCGATCGGGGGCAGCGGCATCGCCTTCCTGATCGCGGGTAGTTTCAACTCGCGCGTCATTCAGGCGTTGGGCGGAGCCGTGTTCGGTCTAGCCGTTGCGGCGATGCACTTCACTGGCATGTTTGCCTACCGGGTGGATGGGATCGTCACCTGGGACATGAATTACATCGCAGCCTCGCTTGTCTTGTCGGTGGCTTTCGGCGCGGCCGCGCTCTACCTGGCACCCAACTGGAATGGCGGATGGCGCTGCATGGTGCCCTCCCTCCTGCTGGTGGCGGGCATTGTCTCGCTGCATTTCACCGGCATGGCCGCCTTCATGGTGGAGCCGCTGATGGGCATCGAGCCGGGTGCCTCCAGCCCCGCCTTCACCGCCATGGCGATTGCGGTCGCCGTTGCCGGCTTCCTGATCCTCGGAACGGGTGTGGCCACCTACATTATCGAGCAGCGCATGCGCGAAGCGTCCGAAGACAAGCTGCGTCACATGGCTCTGCACGATCCGCTGACGGGCCTGCCCAACCGCACCAGCTTCTATGCCCACCTTGATGCGCGCCTTGACGGTCCGGAAGCCCATCAGACTGCGGTGGCAGCCATCGACCTCAACCGTTTTAAGGAAATCAATGACAGCTGGGGCCACGCGGCGGGCGATCAGGTGCTTATCACGATGGCCGAGCGGCTGCGCAAGCTTGACGGCGGTCGTCATTTAGCAGCGCGCCTCGGCGGTGACGAGTTCTGCATGATCCTGAAGACCTGCGATGAGCGCGAGCTTCAGGATCTGGTGCAGGCGCTGGAACTGGAGTTCAACCGACCGGTCCAGTGCGGCGCATTGGAAGCGACCGCCGGCGCCAGTATCGGTGTGGCAATCTATCCGCGCGACGGCGAGATACGCGACTCACTGGTACGCAATGCGGACCTGGCCATGTACAAGGCCAAGGCGGACCCTCTCACCACGATCTGCTTTTACGATTCCGAACTGGGTGACGCGGTGCGGGAACGCCGGGCACTCGCCCATGATCTGCGCCAGGCCATCGAGAATGACGAGTTGAGCCTGCACTATCAGGTGCAGACTTCCATCGAGACTGGAACGATACGCGGTTATGAGGCCTTGCTGCGCTGGACCCATCCCAAGCGCGGCAATATCCCGCCCGCCCAGTTTATACCGCTGGCTGAGGCCAACGGACTGATCCTGCAGCTCGGTGACTGGGTGTTGCGCCGGGCTTGTCTGGACGCGGCCAGCTGGCCGGACTACCTGAAGGTTGCGGTCAATCTTTCTGCGATCCAGCTCACCCATGTCGGCCTGGCTCAGCAGATCCATCAGGTGCTGCTCGAGACCGGTCTGCCCCCCGCGCGTCTGGAGATCGAGCTGACCGAGACCGCGCTGATCAAGGACAAGGTCCAGTCCCTGCACATCATGCGTCAGATCAAGGCGCTGGGGGTCTCCATCGCGCTGGATGATTTCGGCACGGGCTATTCATCGCTGGATACGCTGCGCACCTTCCCTTTCGACAAGATCAAGCTCGACAAGTCGTTCACTGACGAGCTAAAAACGGATCATCGTTCGTTGGCTGTGGTGCGTGCCGTACTGGCACTGGCCAAGAGCCTTGGCATCCCTGTGCTGGCGGAAGGCATCGAAACCGTGGAGCAGCTTGAGCTGCTCCGTCTTGAGCACTGCGACGAGGGCCAGGGCTATCTGCTCGGTCGGCCTGCGCCGAAAGATGTCGTCAATCGGCTGGGCACCCGTATTGAAGTCGGCAACGGCACAGCACAGGCCACGCCCACACCGGCGAAGCGGGCCTGATCAGGTCGGCCTCGTACTAGCGGTCCGGCGGCGTCCAGTCCTTCGGCACGGGCCTTGATTTGCGCAATCTGAGCGCCAGCCCGATACCAACACCAACCCCTACTGCAACCGCCAGATCGACAAAGACGGTGAGCAGCAAGGTAAGCACCAGCAGGGCCAGATCGGCCCGTGGCAGCTTCGCATATTCGCGCCATTTGTGCGGCTCGCTCATGTTCCACGCGGTCAGCATGAGCAGAGCGGCCAACGCTGGCAAAACCAGGTAACCGGCAAGGCCGGAGGCAAACAGCAAGATCAGCAGCAGGGCCAGCGCGTGGACAATGCCTGCGACGGGCGTGCGTCCGCCCGCCTTGATATTGGTCGCCGTGCGCGCGATGGCGCCTGTGACCGGCATGCCACCAAACAGGGCCGAAGCCAGATTGGCTGTCCCCTGTGCCGCCACCTCCGCATTGGGCCGGTGGCGCGTCTCGATCATCCTGTCGGCAACGAGCGCTGATAGAAGCGACTCCACCGCGGCGAGAAACGCAATAATGAGGGCCGATGGCAGGAGAGTAAGCAGACGCTCCACCGAGACTTCCGGTACTGCAGGCGCAGGAAAACTGCCGGGTAATTCGCCAAAGCGCGCCGCAATCGTGTCGACGGGCAGCCCGAAGCCCAGCACCAGCGCGGAAGCCACAGCCATCGCGGCCAGCAGGCCGGGAAAGCGCGGGAACAGACGGCGCAGCAGAATGATGACAGCCACGCTGCCTGCCGCGATGGCCGCCGCCCAGGGGTTCCAGCTGTCGCGCACCTCCCATAGGGCGACGAGCTTGTCCACGAACTCGGCCGGCACCATGGTCAGTTCCAGCCCGAAAAAGTCTTTAAGCTGGCTGGCCGCGATAATAATCGCGATGCCGATGGTAAAGCCGTTGATGACGGCCTCGGGCACGGCCGGGCACGGTGTGGAGCTCGCCCGCTACGTCGACCTCGGTGCGCTCGGCGCCGTGGTCGTCAAGTCGCTCTCGGCGGCCCCGAGGGCGGGCAACCCGGCGCCGCGCGTGCACGAGGCAACCGCCGGCATGGTCAACAGCGTCGGGCTGCAGGGCCCGGGGGTCCAGGCCTGGCTCGAGCACGAGCTGCCCGACCTGGTGGCCACGGGCGCTCGTGTGGTCGCGAGCATCTGGGGCCAGACGGTCGACGACTTCGCGCGCGCCGCGACGATGCTCGCCGCGGCGCCGCCCGAGGT
>JBJHCI010000252.1:1727-3887 GCA_050485925.1 Maricaulaceae bacterium | reverse complement strand
GCCACGAGGAGCCGGGGACACGACGCGCGTCGACGATCCGCCGTAGCAGGTCGCGCCGGTACGCCGCGCCGCCGCACCGCATCAGCCACATCGCGCCGAGGAGCGGCCCCCACCCCCCCCGCCCCGAGAGCAGCGCCACACCCGCGGGCAAGCGACACGGCTCGCCGAAGAGTTCGACGATCGGCCCCTTGCGCGTCAGATCGCGATCACAGAGCAACGGCGCGAGCCCGGCACGTTCGACGCCGCACTGGCACTGCCGCTGAGCGGCGAACCAGACACGATGATGCTGGATACCGTCTGGCGCGACAGCCATTTCGACGCCGCAGCTCTGGACGCAGCGCTCGACCTTGCCTTCACCGATGACGGCCGCAATACGCTAGCGGCGCTGGTGCTGCATGACGGCCGGCTTGTCGCCGAGCGCTATGCCGAAGGCGTCACGCCCGAAACGCCACTGCATGGCTGGTCGATGACCAAGTCGTTTGCCGCGACGCTCGCCGGCGTGCTGGTTCAGCGCGGCCTGTTGGACGTTCATGCCGAAGGGCTGGTGCCGGACTTGGCCGCAAATGGCCGCGAGGCCATCACCGTTGACCATCTTTTGCGGATGACGGCCGGTCTCGACGGCTTTGAAACCGGAGACGGGTTTGATCCCAACTCGCAAATGCTGTTCACCCAATCCGACATGGCGCACTACGCCGCGAACCGGACCGTTATTCATGCGCCCGGCGATCACTGGAACTATCAAAGCGGCAACACGATCCTCGCCGGGTCCGCGTTTGGCGTATTTCTGGGCGATGCCGTTCCTGAACGGCAGGCGACGCTGCGGGAATGGCTGTTTGATCCACTGGGCATGCATCATTCGGTGGTGGAGGTCGATGAGGCCGGGACACTGCAAATGTCCAGCTATATGTATGCCAGCGCCCGCGACTGGGCCCGTCTGGGCCAGCTCTATCTTGATGGCGGACGTGCCGGCGGCGTGCAGATCATTCCGCCGGACTGGATTGACTATGTCACAGCTCCGACACCCCCCTCCGCCGGGCGATACGGGGCCGGTTTCTGGCTCAACAATCCCGGCCTGCCACAGGACGCCTTCATGATGGATGGCTTCCAGTCGCAGCGGGTCGTGATTATTCCCTCTGAAGGCTTGGTGACAGTGCGTCTGGGTGCCACAAATGGCGTCAACGAGGACACGCCGGGCTTCGTCAACGCAGTTGTTGCCGCACGGCGGGCAGACGCGCCTCAACCGGCACCGTAACAAGGAGCACCCCATGGCCGACGCGCCGGAATTCGCTATCACCGAAGAAGTTTCCGGTTCGAAGGGGCGCTATGTCGCCCGCGCGCCCGGCATGCCTGATGCGGAGATGACCTATTCGATCACCAGCCCCACCCTGATCATTATCGACCATACCGGCGTGCCCGATGAATGGCGCGGCAAGGGCGTCGGCAAGGCTCTGGTAGAGCGCGGTGTGACAGATGCAAGGGCGCGCGGGGTGCGCATCGTGCCGCTCTGCCCGTTTGCCAAGGCGCAGATCGCGCGGCATCCCGAATGGCAGGATGTACTGGCCTGAGATGAAGGGAGTTGGGGCGGACCAGCGAGTGGGGGGCCAGCCCGCCCCGTTCCTTGCGTAGGCACCAAAGGGGGGGAATTGGTGCGATGATCATCACACCATCACCAGCGTTTACGCTCTGTTACCCATGTTGCACACATGGCCGCACTGGCTGGCGCGCGCGTCAACGCTATAACAAGGCGCAAGGAACTGACGGGACGCAATCATGGCCTATAAATCCCTTCGCGAATTCATCGCCCTGCTGGAAGCCGAAGGCGAACTCAAACGCGTCGCCCGGCCCGTCTCGACCCATCTGGAAATGACCGAGATCCAGACCCGCCTGCTGGCCAAAGGCGGCCCGGCGGTCCTGTTTGAAAACCCGGTGCACGCAGATGGCCGGGCGAGCGAAATGCCTGCGCTGGTCAATCTCTTTGGCACGGTGGAGCGCGTCGCGCGTGCCGTCACCATGGGCGGAGAGCCGCGCAAGACAGCGGCAGATTTGCGCGAGGTGGGCGAGCTATTGGCCTTCCTGCGCCAGCCCGAACCGCCACGCGGCCTGAAAGATGCGATGGATTTGCTGCCCCTCGCCAAGACCGTGATGGCGATGCGCCCCGGC
>JBJHCI010000252.1:0-1717 GCA_050485925.1 Maricaulaceae bacterium | reverse complement strand
GATATCGATCTCGACCGCCTGCCCATTCAGGGCTGCTGGCCGGGCGAGCCCGCCCCGCTGATCACCTGGCCGCTCGTCGTCACCAAGGGGCCGTCTGAGGACAAACAGGACGACTATAATCTCGGCATCTACCGGATGCAGAAATTGAGCAAGAACCGCACGCTGATGCGCTGGCTGAAACATCGCGGCGGGGCGCAACACTATCAGCGCTGGAAGGGCGCGCGCCCTGACCCCCTGCCCGCCGCTGCCGTGATCGGCGCCGATCCGGGGACGATCCTGGCGGCTGTGACGCCGGTGCCTGACACGCTCTCGGAATACCAGTTCGCAGGGCTCCTTCGCGGCCGCAAGGCGGAGCTGGTGGAGTGCAAGACGGTGCCGCTCAAAGTCCCCGCAGAGGCCGAGATCGTCATTGAAGGCCATGTCCTGCTGGATGAGGACGGGCCGGAAGGCCCCTATGGCGATCACACCGGCTATTACAACTCGGTGGAGCGTTTCCCGGTCTTTGAGATCAGCGCCATCACCATGCGCGCCGACCCCATCTACCTCACCACCTTCACGGGGCGTCCGCCCGATGAGCCGAGCGTGCTCGGCGAGGCCTTGAACGAGGTCTTCATCCCCCTCATCCGCCAGCAATTTCCAGAGATCATCGATTTCTGGCTGCCGCCCGAAGGGTGCAGCTACCGCATCGCCGTGATCTCGATGAAGAAGGCCTATCCCGGCCACGCCAAGCGCGTGATGCTGGGCGCGTGGTCATACCTGCGCCAGTTCATGTACACCAAATGGGTGATCGTGGTGGATGATGACATCAATGCGCGTGACTGGAAGGATGTGATGTGGGCCATGTCCACGCGTATGGACCCGGCGCGCGACTGCACCATCATCGAACACACACCCATCGATTATCTCGACTTTGCCTCCCCAGTCTCCGGCCTCGGCTCCAAGATCGGGCTGGATGCCACCAATAAATGGGACGGCGAGACGACCCGCGAATGGGGCGAAAAGCTCTTCATGGAGCAGGAGATCATCGACAAGGTCGACGCGATGTGGGGGGAGCTGGGGCTTTAGGCTGTATCGCCTTAAACTCCCAGCTTCGTCTTCAAGATTGCGTTGACCGCCTGCGGGTTGGCCTTGCCGCCCGTGGCCTTCATCACCTGACCGACAAACCAGCCGAGCGTCTGCGGCTTCACCTTCACCTGTTCGGCCTGTTCAGGATTGGCGGCGATCAGTTCGTCCACCACCTTCTCGATCGCGCCGGTATCGGTAACCTGTTTGAGGCCACGCGATTCCACGATCTGTTCCGGGTCGCCGCCTTCGGTCCACAGAATTTCGAAGACTTCCTTGGCGATCTTGCCGGAAATAACGTTCGCGGTGATGAGGCCGACCAGCTTTGCCAGCTGCGCCGGGCTGACCGGGCTTTCGGTAATGCCAAGGCCTTCCTTGTTCAGGCGGCCAAAGAGCTCGTTATTGACCCAATTGGCCGACAGCTTGGCATCCGCGCCCGCGATCACGGCTTCAAAATAGTCCGCCCGGTCCTTGTCGGCGGTCAGCACCGAGGCGTCGTATTCGGACAGGCCCAGCACCTCGACAAAGCGCTTGCGCTTGGCTTCGGGGAGCTCTGGCAGGTTCGCCCGGATCCCTTCCACAAAGCTTTCTTCGAGTACGAGCGGTAGCAGGTCCGGATCGGGGAAGTAGCGATAATCGTGGGCCTCTTCCTTGG
>JBJHCI010000251.1:0-3925 GCA_050485925.1 Maricaulaceae bacterium | reverse complement strand
CGCAGTTCCAGGATTTTCTGCCAGAGCTTGCGCGCGGAGACCGACTTCACCACTTCGCCCGATTTCGGCGAGATGAGCGGGAAGTCCGCATCCTCACGCACCGCCTCCATGAAAGCATCCGTGATGTTGAGCCCGTGATGGAGATTGAGACTCTTGCGGTTGAAATCACCGCTGGGTTTACGAATCTCCAGGAATTCCTCGATCTCCGGATGGTGGATGTCGAGATAGACCGCTGCCGAACCCCGGCGCAGCGAGCCTTGCGAGATGGCAAGGGTCAGCGAATCCATCACGCGGATGAAAGGAATGATGCCGGAAGTCTGCCCGTTCTGGCCGACCTTCTCACCGATCGAGCGCACATGGCCCCAATAGGTGCCGATCCCGCCGCCATTGGAGGCAAGCCACACATTCTCCGTCCAGGTGGAGACGATATCGTCCAGCGAATCACCTACCGAGTTGAGGAAGCAGGAAATGGGCAGGCCGCGCTCGGCCCCGCCATTGGACAGGACCGGCGTCGCCGGCATGAACCAGAGCCGGGACATGTAGTCGTAAAGGCGCTGGGCGTGGTCCAGATCGTCAGCATAGGCGATGGAGACCCGCGCAAACATGTCCTGATAAGACTCGCCGGGCAGGAGATAGCGGTCAACGAGCGTTTTCTTGCCGAAATCGGTCAGCAGCGCATCGCGCGACGGATCGGTTTTCACGCTCTCCACAAGGCGCAGGGTGACAGCCTTGGGCTTGCCGCGCCTGGAGCGCTCCATGCCTTGCGTGGCGGTGCCGGACATCGGGCCAGAGTCAAACGGCGTCATGGTGCAAACCGCTCCTTGGTAGCAGGGCGCAAAAAGCCTTGGCGCAGGGCCAGTCAAAAGCGCGCTGCCTTAACAAAAACCTATACATGCTGTGTGGTTTCCCCCGGAAACCGCAACATATAGTGCTAAGGCTCCCGCCAAGCGTCAACGCCCCTAACGCGCTTCAGGGCAACTTTTTAGTTAATGAACCCTTACCACGAACCGGTCCGTATCCGGACTCTTTAACGCTTTCGGGGCTCTAGCCCTGCTGACATTAAATGTGGAAAGTCCCCGGCCCGCTGCCAGACCTCCTCAGCCCAGATTCAGCAGTTCGGGATCGCCCCCTTGTGCGGAAATGTTCACCGTGACGACGCGCTCCGCGGCAAAACGGTAGAGATAGTGCGGTCCCCCGGCCTTCGGGCCGGTGCCGGACAGCCCCTCTCCGCCGAAGGGCTGCACCCCGACGACCGCGCCGGTCATGTTCCGGTTCACGTAAGTGTTGCCCGCCGGAACGGCTTCGCGGACCGAATCAAGGAACCGCTGAAGGCGCGAATGCACACCCAGCGTCAGCCCATAGCCCTTGGCCGCGAGTGCGCGGGCGAGCCTCGGCAACTCCGAGCGCTTGTAGCGCACAACATGTAGTACGGGGCCGAACACCTCACGCTCCATCGTGTCTATGGATTTGAGTTCGACCAGAAGTGGGGCGAAGAAATGTCCGCTGCCTGCCACGTCCGGCGGGACTGGCGCGCGGTGAAGGATCGTCGCTTCGGCCTCCATGCGGGCTTCATGGGCTTTGAGCATGGCTAGCGCATCCTCATCGATGACCGGACCGACATCGCTCGCCGGGTTCGCCGCATCGCCAATATCCAGTGCGTCCATCGCGCCTTTCAGACCCTCGATCAGGCTGTCCGCGGTTTCATTGGGCACGAAGAGGATGCGCAGAGCCGAGCAGCGCTGCCCCGCCGAACCAAAGGCGGAGACGATCACGTCGTCGATCACCTGCTCTTTCAGGGCGGAGGTGTCGACGAACATGGCATTGAGACCACCCGTTTCCGCGATCAGTGGCAAGATCGGACCGTCGCGCTCCGCGAGCGTCCGGTTGATGATCCGCGCAACGTCGGTGGAGCCGGTGAAGGCGACGCCTGCCAGCAGAGGGTGGCTGGTCATCATCGCGCCGACCCTGCCATCGCCGGGCACCAGCTGAAGCACCTCTTTGGGCAGGCCTGCCCTGAAGAAGAGCTTTACGGCCTCGAAGGCCACCAGAGGGGTCTGTTCAGCCGGCTTGGCCACCACCGTGTTACCGGCGGCAAGGGCAGCTGCCAGCTGACCGGTGAAAATCGCCAGCGGGAAGTTCCACGGGCTGATGCAGGCAAAGACGCCCTTGCCCGCAAGCTCGAGATGATTGGTCTCGCCCGCCGGCCCCGGAAGCCGGTCCGCATGGCCGAATTTGGTCTCGGCCTCGGCTGCATAATAGCGTAGGAAATCTACCGCTTCGCGCACCTCCGCCACGCCATCACCCAGCGTTTTGCCCGCCTCGCGGGTGAGGACGGCGATTAAGCGGGGGGTCTCATCCTCCAGCGCATCTGCCAGCCGGCGCAATATCACGGCGCGCGCCGGGCCGCCCTTGGCGTCCCAGTCCTCAAACGCCTTATGGGCGGTGTCAAAGGCGGTGTTGACCATCGCCTCGTCGGCTTCGGTGACCTTGCTGACGACAAGAGAGAGATCGGCAGGCGAGACGAGCTTGCGGGCGCTGCCAGTCTTCTCCTTGCCGGCAATGAGCGGGCCGCAGCTATGCGGCATGGCCTTGTCGAAGGCGGCCTGTGCGGTGGCGAGCTCTGCCCGCACGCGCGCCTGGGTGAGGTCAGTGCCCTTGGCGTTCATCCGTTGAGGCCCGTAAATATGGGGCGGAGCGGCGATGAAGGGGTGGCGGTCAATACTGTCCGCACCCTCAAACGGTCCGCGCGCTACATCGGCAGCCGGCACGTCCGGATCAAGGAAAGAGTGGACGAAAGAGGTGTTCGCCCCGTTCTCCAGAAGTCGGCGCACCAGATAGGGTAGCAGATCCTCATGGCTGCCCACCGGCGCATAGACGCGCACCGGCCTAAGATCGAACGCATCCGCCGCGGCATTGTAGAGCGGTTCACCCATGCCGTGCAGGCGCTGGAACTCGTAAGCCTCATTACCCAGCTCTGCAGCGATCTCGCGCACAGCGCACAGCGAATGCGCGTTATGGGTCGCAAACTGGGGATAGATGCTAGTGGGCTCTGACAGGAGTGCGCGGGCACAGACCAGATAATTGAGATCGGTTGCAGCCTTGGTGCTCCAGACCGGGAAATCCGGCCAGCCATTCATCTGGGCGAACTTAATCTCGGTATCCCAGTAAGCCCCCTTCACAAGCCGCACCATGAGCCTGCGTCCGCTGGCCCGGCCAAGCTCCACCAGCTTCGCGATCACGTCCTGAGCGCGCTTCTGATAGGCCTGCAGGGCCAGTCCCAGCCCGTTCCAGCCTGAGAGCGAAGACTCATACGCCAGCCGTTCAAGGATCATCAGGGAGATGACCAGCCGGTCGGATTCCTCGGCATCAAGGCAGAAGCCGATGTTCGCGGCTTTCGCGGCTTCGGCCTGTTCGAGAACCTTGGGGTAAAGCTCGGTCCATAGCCGGTCTGATTTAAGCACGTTATAGCGCGGGTGCAGGGCGGAGAGCTTGACCGAAACGCCATCCACCGCCTCGACAGGGCCGTCCCGGCGCGCGGCCGAGACGGCGACGATCGCGTCCAGATAACGCTGGTGATAGCGTGACGCGTCCGCGCTCGTGCGCGCGCCCTCGCCCAGCATATCAAACGAGAAGAGCGGATAATGACCCGCCGGCACTTTCCAGCCATGCCCGCGCCGAATCGCGGCCTTGATAGTGCGGCCCAGCACGAACTGTTCGCCCAGAATGCGCATTGCCTGGCGGGTGGCGGCGCGGATAACCGGCTCACCCACCCGGCCGGCGACGACACGAAAATAATCGCCCGGATCCTTGCGGGCCGCCGGGTCTACCTCCATCAGCGAGCCCGACAGCATAAGGCCCAGCGTGGAGGCGTTAACCAGCCAGTTTTCCGACTTCCAGGCATGCTCGGCCCACGCGCCCGAACCGA
>JBJHCI010000250.1:0-3971 GCA_050485925.1 Maricaulaceae bacterium | reverse complement strand
GATACAGATTGCCTGTTATCGGGCGGCGTGGGGCCGAGTCGACATCGAGATCCTCAACACGGTTGGACTCCACGATGACCACCCGGGTTTCTTCCGGGTGGGAGGCGTCGATCAGCATTTTGCGGGACATAAAGGCAAGCTCCGGTGCGCGCAGCAGCAGCCATCAACTGCCCGAAAAGGGCGTCGGAAAGGGGCTGTGCGCTGTCATGAGGGCGCAAGGGCGGCGTCACTTCAAAAGGTATGAGAGGGATCGCACGCGCTTGGCGCATGGTTTCTTGGTTCCTTGGCCCGTCCCGCCGCGCGAGGTTCCGCGCAGCGCGGGAGGGGCGATTTCTGGTTCTTGGGCGCGTGCGCACAGGGGCGTTTGGAACGGTCCTGCGGCGTCTGCCCGGAAATTCTACTTTGCCCTGTTGCCATGGTCAGCGCCGCCGGGGGAGGCGACACGGTCCACGCAGGGCGGGAGGCGAGGACCCGGATGTAAGCCGGGCATGCCGGGCTGGCCCGGCAGGTTTTCAACACCAAGGCGCACCATGCACCATTCAACGCGGGATGAAAAGCAAGCTTATCCGTGTTAGGCGTCAAAATGCGCCGCATTACGGTAACTGAATCGCAACCGGGCTGCGCTAAGCTTGTTTCAAGGATCCGCGAAGAACGCGGGCGGGCACGGGCTTGATGAAGGGTCGGACGGGTGGAGACTGGCAAGCTATTATGGCTTAAGGCGTGCTTTGCCGCGCTGGTGGCGCTGACCGGTCTGTCGGCGGCGCAGGCCGATACTGTTGGTGCGGTGCGATTTGGCGTGCACGACACCCATACCCGCATCGTTATAGAGACCGCCAGCCCTCTGGAATTCACCGCCTTTACGCTGGCCGAGCCGGCCTCGCGTCTTGTGGTGAATCTGCCCGGCGCGAGCTGGGCCGTGCCGGGTCTTGATAGTGGCCAGGGGCAGGGCCATGGGCTGGCCGGGCGCTTCCGCTTCGACCCGAACGGGCAGGCCGCGCGCCTGGTTTTCGACCTTGAGGGCGCGGCCATTATCACCCGCCAGTTTGCCCTGCCGCCTGATGGGGGCGGGTATCGCATCGTGATCGATATCGAGGAGGCACCGGCGCGGACTTTCACCGCCAGCTCCGGCTTCCCCACCAACAGCGTGACCATGACCCAACTGGTGGCCGAAACCGCCCAGGTCGACTATCTGCCGCCGCGCTGCGAGCGTATCCGGGTGGTCATTGATCCGGGGCACGGTGGGCGCGACCCGGGTGCGCCTGGCCGGTTTGGCGGCGCGAGCGAGGCTACGCTGGCTCTGAATGCAGGCCTTGCGTTGCGCGATATTCTCAATGCGCGCGGGCGCTATGATGTGATTATGACGCGTGATCGCGATGTGTTCCTGGAATTGGATGAACGTATCCGCGTTGCCCAGCGCGCCGAAGCCGACCTCTTCATCTCGCTGCATGCCGATGCTGCACCCAATGGCAATTCCGGTCCGCGCGGCGCTGCCGTCTATACCCTGTCGGATGCTGGCACGAACCGGGCGCGCAGCCGGGCGCTGCGCGATGGCGAATGGCTGATGGCCAGCCAGACCCGGACCGAGCAGGTCAATTCGCTGCTGCTGGAAATGAGCCTGCGCGAAAAGCGCAACCAGTCGCTGACCTTCGCCGACAACCTTCTGACCAATACCGGCGCGGTAACCCCGCTCTTCCGGCGCGAGCCGTTGGAGCGCGGCTTCTGGGTGCTGCTGGATTCGCAGATTCCCGCGGTTCTGTTCGAGATGGGGTTCATGACCAATCCGGACGACTCCCGCAATCTGAACAATGCTGCCTTCATGCAGCGTCTGATGGAATCGGTGGCCGTTTCGATCGACCAGTATTTCGAGAGCTGCGGGACAACCGGCACGCTGCGCACGGCTGCGGCGGGTTCCGCGTCCAGCGGATCGGCCCTGCGCTGACAGGCGCGGCCTGACATTTTCTGAAACCGGCTTTGGACGCGCGCGGCGCAACGCGCCATAATAGCGCCCCAGTGAGGGGCGAGGACGGTCGCTGGACGTCAAGGCGGGCACCGTACAGGCGGAACAGATGAAGATTTTCAGCGTCAGGAATCTCGGTAAGCTGACCCTGTGGGCCGGTTCGACGGTGGCCATTGTCGGCGTGGTCGTGCTGGTGGCCGTGTCGATCTATGTGGTGCGTGTTACCGAGGACCTGCCCAATTACGAACAGCTTCGCGAGTATGAGCCGCCGGTAATGAGCCGGATGCATGCCGGTGACGGCCTGCTGATCGCCGAATACGCGTTTGAACGCCGGGTATTCGTGCCGATTGACGCCATCCCGCCGCAGGTGCTCAACGCCTTCCTCGCCGCCGAGGACCGGAATTTCTACGACCATTCGGGTATTGACCTGATGGGCATGGTACGCGCGGCCATCTCCAATGTCGGCAATATCATGCGTGGGCGGAGGCTGGAGGGTGGCTCCACCATCACCCAGCAGGTGGCCAAGAACTTCCTCCTGTCTTCTGAACAGCGCGTGGCGCGTAAGGTGCAGGAAATCGTACTGGCCATGCGCATGGAGCGTGCTTTCACCAAGGACCGTATCCTTGAACTCTATCTGAATGAAATTTTCCTCGGTAACCGCGCCTATGGCGTGGCTGCGGCGGCGCTGAACTATTTCGACGCTTCGCTCGACGAGCTGGAGCTGCACGAGATCGCTTATCTTGCCGCCCTGCCCAAGGCGCCCAACAATTATCATCCCGAGCGGCGTACTGCTGCGGCCATCGCCCGGCGCAACTGGGTGCTCTCGCGCATGGTGGCCAATGGCGTCATCACCGAGGAACAGGCCCGCGAGGCGCAGGCTGAGCCGTTGGAAACCACGCGCCGCCTGCAGGGTGACACCTACCTCGCCGCGGAGTACTTCGTGGAGGAAGTCCGCCGCGAGCTCTTCAACATATATGGCGAAGAACAACTCTATTCCGGTGGTCTGTCGGTGCGCACCTCGCTCGATACCCGCGCCCAGCTGGCCGCCCGTCAGGCCCTGCGGGCCGGACTTCTGGAATACGATCGCCGCTATGGCTATCGCGGCCCGCTTGAACAGCTCGAAAGCTTCGATGACTGGCCAGGTCAGCTCGCCGAAATCGATGCTCCGCGCGACATGGATGAGGGCTGGACCATTGCGGTGGTGCTGGAAGTCAATGATGGCGAAGCGCTGATCGGCACGGTGGACCGGGCTCGCGGCCGGGTGCCGCTGTCAGAACTGCGCTGGGCGCGCCGGCCCTCCCGCTCCTCCACCACCAACATGCCGGTTCTGGGCCCGTCCATTAGCCGCG
The DNA here is from genome assembly GCA_050485925.1 of Maricaulaceae bacterium. Taxonomy (GTDB): domain Bacteria; phylum Pseudomonadota; class Alphaproteobacteria; order Caulobacterales; family Maricaulaceae; genus Glycocaulis. The sequence continues at coordinate 665 of JBJHCI010000250.1, read as the reverse complement.
CCGGTGATGTACTGGAAATGGGTGATGTCATCATCGTCCAGCGCCTCAACGAGGAAGACGACACCTATGGCCTGCGCCAGATGCCCGAGGTCAATGGCGCGGTGATGGCGCTGGACCCCTATACCGGTCGGGTGTTGGCCATGGTGGGCGGCTACTCCTTCCAGCACAGCCAGTTCAACCGCGCGACGCAGGCCCGCCGCCAGCCGGGCTCGGCCTTCAAGCCATTCGTTTACGCCGCTGCGCTGGATAACGGCTTTACTCCGGCCAGCATCGTGCTGGACGCGCCGTTCGCGGCCACCGGAGGCGCGGATATGCGCTTCTACCGACCCTCGAACTATTCAGACCAGTTCTACGGGCCGTCCACCATCCGTCTCGGTCTGGAGCTGTCGCGTAACGTGATGACGGTGCGCCTGGCGCAGGACACCGGTATGGCGCCGATTGTCGATTACGCCACCCGCTTTGGCATTTACGACCAGTTGGAGCCGGTTCTGGCCATGTCGCTGGGGGCAGGGGAAACCACGTTGTGGCGGCTGATGAGCGCCTATGGCGCGCTGGTCAATGGCGGACGGCGCGTTGAGCCGACCCTGATCGACCGGGTGCAGGACCGCGAGGGGCGCACCATCTTCGTCCATGACACCCGCGAGTGCGTCGGCTGCGACGTGGAA
>JBJHCI010000249.1:0-3986 GCA_050485925.1 Maricaulaceae bacterium | reverse complement strand
AGACCTGCCCATGGCATCTGCCGGAACAACTTGCCGCAAACCTGAATTTCGGTGCGTTTGCCCGCGCGAAGGAGCTGCAAAAGCGGCTCCTTTTCACGCTTTTTGTGCTGATCATCTACCGGGTCGGTACCTATATCCCGATGCCGGGCGTGGATCCCGAAGTGTTCGCCGGCGCGTTCCAGCAGCAGCAGCAGGGCATTCTGGGCGTCTTCAACATGTTCTCCGGCGGTGCCGTCGAGCGCATGGCGATCTTCGCGCTGAACGTGATGCCATACATCTCGGCCTCGATCATCATGCAACTCATGGCGGCAACCGTGCCGAGCCTTGAGCGGCTGAAGAAGGAAGGCGGGGAGCAGGGTCGCAAGCAGATCAACCAGTATTCGCGCTATCTGACTGTCGTGCTCGCCGCGCTGCAGGCTTTCGCCATTGCCGTGTCAATGGAGAGCCCGGACCCGACGACCGGGGCGACCATTGCGATCGACCCGGGCTGGTTCTTCCGTATCACCGCCGTTGTGTCGCTGGTAGGCGGTACGATGATGCTGCTCTGGCTGGGTGAGCAGATCACAGCGCGGGGTGTAGGTAACGGTATTTCACTGATCATTTTCGCCGGGATTATCGCGGAGATGCCGCGTGCGCTCTTCCAGACGCTGGAGCAGGGCCGTACAGGCAATCTGGAGGCCGGGCTGATCATTGCCATGATCCTGGGTATTGTGGCGGTGCTGGTGTTCGTGGTGTTCATGGAGCGCGCCCAGAGGCGTCTGCTTGTTCAGTATCCCAAGCGCCAGGTGGGCAATCGCATGACAGGCGGGGAATCCAGCTTCCTGCCGCTCAAGCTGAACACGTCGGGCGTTATCCCGGCCATCTTTGCCTCCTCGCTGCTCCTGCTGCCGGCGACGATTGCGGGCTTCTCGGCCGATACCGGGCCGGAATGGCTGCGCACGATGACGGCGCTGCTGGGGCCGGGCCAGCCGCTTTTCATCATCTTCTACGCGTCGATGATCGTGTTCTTCACCTTCTTCTACACCTCCATCGTCTTCAATCCGGAGGACACGGCGGACAATCTGAAGAAGTATGGCGGCTTCCTGCCGGGCATCCGTCCGGGCAAGCGCACGGCGGAGTATCTCGATTACGTGCTCACGCGGCTGACAGTGATTGGCGCGGCCTATCTCGCCTTTGTCTGCGTGCTGCCCGAAATCCTGCGCGCCGAGTACAATATCCCCTTCTATATCGGGGGAACGGCGCTGCTCATCGTGGTGTCGGTGACCCTCGATACGGTCTCCCAGATTCAGTCCCACCTGCTGGCCCACCAGTATGAGGGGCTGATCAAGAAGACCAAGCTGAGGGGCCGCAAGCGATGAACATCATCCTGTTCGGCCCTCCGGGCGCGGGCAAGGGCACCCAGGCCAAGCGTCTCGTGTCGACGCGCGGCTGGGTCCAGCTTTCCACCGGGGATATGCTGCGCGATGCGCGCAAGGCAGGTACCGAGCTTGGTAATCGTGTGGCGGGCATTATGGACCGGGGTGAACTCGTATCCGATGAGATCGTGATCGCCCTGATCGAAGAACGTCTGCCACAGACCGAGGCGGCAGGCGGCGCGATCTTTGATGGTTTCCCGCGTACCGTGCCGCAGGCTGAGGCGCTGGATCGCCTGCTGGAGGGACGCGGCGCGCAGATTGATCGCGTCCTGCGCCTGACGGTGGATGAAAACGAACTGATTAAACGTGTTGAAAAGCGCGCCGCCGAGGAAGGCCGCGCGGATGACACGGTGGAGGCCTTCAAGGTCCGCCTGAAGGCCTATAACGACCAGACCGCACCGCTTATCCCCTTCTATACCGGCCAGAACAAGCTGGTTGAGGTGGACGGCATGGGCGCTATGGATGAGGTTTCGGCGCGCATTGCCCGCGCGCTGGATGTGTAAGACTTGCCGGTGTCTCTTCGGGGCACCGGGCAGGCAGTGAGTTTTGTGAGGCGGCGGCGCTTAAGCCCGGTTGACGGGTAGGGCTTCGTCACTATAAGAAGCGCCCTTCGCTCTGAGGGGCCGTCTACGAGCCACGGCGCGCACGGTTGGTGCCGCGCCCTGATCGTGTCGGCTCTTTTGCGCGAGCGGCATATGGAACAAGGAGTAGGGTTGTGGCCCGCATAGCAGGCGTCAACATTCCGACGAACAAGCGCGTGGAAATCGCGCTTCGCTATATTCACGGCATCGGCCCGGCCATGGCGCGGGAGATCTGTGAGAAGGTAGGCATCCCGTCTGAAAAGCGGGTTAACCAGCTTACCGATGCCGAAGTGCTGCAGATCCGCGAAACCATCGATGCGGGGTATCTGGTGGAAGGTGATCTTCGCCGTGAGACCTCGGTCAACGTGAAGCGCCTGATGGATCTGGGCTGCTATCGCGGCCTGCGTCACCGCCGTGGCCTGCCCGTGCGCGGCCAGCGCACCCACACCAATGCCCGTACCCGCAAGGGTCCGGCCAAGCCGATTGCCGGCAAGAAGAAGTAAGGACCAGGCGCAATGGCCAAGGAACCGACACGTGTGCGCCGCCGGGAGCGCAAGAACATCACCTCCGGCGTGGCGCATGTTAATGCGAGCTTTAACAACACCATGATCACCATCTCGGACGCGCAGGGAAATACAATTTCCTGGTCGTCGGCCGGCACGATGGGCTTCAAGGGCTCGCGCAAATCTACCCCTTACGCGGCTCAGATCGCTGCCGAGGACGCAGGTCGCAAGGCCCAGGAGCACGGCATGAAGACCCTTGAGGTGAAGGTGTCCGGCCCGGGTTCGGGGCGCGAGTCGGCGCTGCGCGCACTCCAGTCGGTCGGCTTCACGATCACGACCATCCATGACGTGACGCCGATCCCGCACAATGGCTGCCGTCCGCCGAAGCGCCGCCGCGTGTAAGTGTTTTTGAAGGCCGGGGGGTCCGCTTCCGGCCTTCACAAGAAGTGTTTCATTCCCGCGCGCCGGCATCAGCCATAAGGGCCAGATGCGAGGGCGCGCCGTCCGCTTGAAGGGAAGTTCCGTGATCGAGAAGAACTGGCAGGAGCTTATCCGTCCCATGAAGCCGGTCGTACAGGCCGGCCATGACGCCTCGCGTCATGCCAAGATCGTGGCCGAACCGCTCGAGCGCGGCTTCGGCATGACGCTCGGTAACGCGCTGCGCCGCGTGCTGCTGTCCTCCCTGCAGGGTGCGGCCGTCACGGCGGTACAGATTGATGGCGTGGTCCACGAGTTCTCCTCCATCCCTGGCGTGCGCGAGGATGTGACTGACATCGTGCTGAACCTGAAGCAGGTGGCTCTGCGTATGCATGGCGAGGGTCCGCGCCGCGTTGTCCTGCGCAAGAGCGGGCCGGGCGAGGTGACCGCCGGCGACATCGAGGAAACCGCGGAGATCGAAGTGATCAACCCTGATCACGTGATCTGCACGCTGGACGAGGGCGCGAGCGTACGCTTCGTGCTGACGGTCAATGGCGGCAAGGGCTATGTCCCGGCCGACCGCAACCGTCCTGAAGATGCGCCGATCGGCTATATCGCCATCGATGCGCTCTACAGCCCGGTCAAGCGCGTGGCCTACCGCGTGGAGAACACCCGCGAAGGTCAGGTGCTGGACTATGACAAGCTCATTCTCGATATCGAGACCAATGGCGCGGTAACGCCGGAAGACGCGGTGGCCTATGCCGCCCGCATCCTCCAGGATCAGTTCCAGATCTTCGTCAATTTCGAGGAGCCCTCCGAGGCCCGTGGCCCGGAAGACGAGGGCCCAGCGTTGGACTTCAACCCCGCCCTCCTGAAGAAGGTGGACGAGTTGGAGCTGTCGGTGCGTTCGGCCAACTGCCTGAAGAACGACAATATCGTCTATATCGGCGACCTGATCCAGAAATCGGAAGCGGAAATGCTCCGCACGCCGAACTTCGGCCGCAAGTCGCTTAATGAGATCAAGGAAGTGCTGGCCCAGATGGGGCTGCACCTCGGTATGGAGGCGCCCA
>JBJHCI010000248.1:0-3993 GCA_050485925.1 Maricaulaceae bacterium | reverse complement strand
ATAAAAAACAGAACCTTCAGGACGTGTTTCTCAATAAGGTCCGCAAGAGCAAGACTCCGCTGACGATCTTCCTGGTGAACGGGGTGAAGCTGCAGGGCATTGTCACCTGGTTTGACAATTTCTGTGTGCTCCTGCGCCGTGATGGTCAGGTGCAGCTTGTCTACAAGCACGCCATCTCAACCATCATGCCGAGCCAGCCGGTCCAGCTTTTCGAGGCCGGAGACGATGAAAACGGGGAGGGCGATTGACCGGCTCTGAATCCGCTCAGGACCGCGCCCTCATCATCCATCCCGTCCCGTCCGGGGCGGATGCCAGCCGCGCTGATGCCCGGCTGGAGGAGGCCGCTGGCCTTGCCATAGCGCTGGGCCTCGAACCGGCCGATGCGATGATCGAGCCGGTGCGCAAGCTGGAAGCGGGCACCTATTTCGGCAAGGGCAAGCTGGAGACGCTGCACGCGCGCATCGAGGCGCTGGAGGTGAAGGCGGTCATCATCGATACCGCGCTGTCGCCCGTGCAGCAGCGCAATCTGGAAAAGCGCTGGCAGGTCAAGGTGATCGACCGGACAGGGCTGATCCTCGAGATCTTCGCCGAGCGGGCACGCACCCGCGAGGGCCGGCTGCAGGTGGAGCTGGCGCGCCTGACCTATGAGCGCTCGCGCCTGGTGCGCACCTGGACCCACCTGGAGCGCCAGCGCGGCGGACGCGGCTTCCTGGCCGGTCCCGGTGAAACCCAGATCGAGACCGACCGCCGCCTGCTCGCCAGCAAGATGGCCAAGCTCCGCCGCGAGCTGGAACAGGTCAAGCGCACCCGCGCTTTGCACCGCACGCGCCGTCAGGCCGCGCCCTGGCCCGCGATTGCCCTTGTCGGCTATACCAATGCCGGAAAGTCCACCCTGTTCAACCGGTTGACGGCGGCAGGCGTGCTCGCCAAGGACATGCCCTTTGCAACGCTGGACCCCACGGTGCGCGGCATCCGCCTGCCATCGGGGCGGCGCGTTCTGGTCTCCGACACGGTGGGCTTCATCACCGATCTGCCGACCGAGCTGATCGCCGCCTTCCGCGCCACGCTGGAGGAGGTGAGGGAGGCCGATATCCTCGTCCATGTGCGTGATCTCGCCGATCCCGACCATGAGGGCCGCAAGGCCGATGTGGAGGAGGTGCTCGGCGCGCTGGAATGCGGGCCGGCCAACGGCCAGCCCCTGATCGAGGCGTGGAACAAGATTGACTGCCTGGACGAAGCTGCGCGCGACGACATGGTCTGGTCTGCGCGCATCGCCTCGGCCAGGGGCAGGGCGCGGGTGCAGCCCGTCTCGGCCGTGACCGGGGAAGGGGTGGCCGAGCTGCTGGCCGCCATTGATGCCGCGCTCGGCGCCGATGATGCGGTGGTCAGCGTGGTGCTCGAACCGTCCGAGACCGAAATTTCGGCCTGGCTCCATGAGCACGGCGAGGTGACGTCAGAGCGCACCGATCCGCAGACCGGACGCACCGAAATCACCGCCCGGCTGATGGCCGCCGATGCCGGCCGGTTCGCGGCGCGGTTTCCAAGGGTCTCGGGGCGCAAGATCGCGGGTGCGGAATCGGTAGATTGAGGGGGTGAAAACAGGTCTCTAAGGGGGTGTTATCGGCCCCTTTCATACCCTTTTTCGGCCTCCCAGAGGGCCTCCATCTCGTCCAGCGAGGCGCTTCCGGGGGCCTTGCCGGCCTGCTCCAGCGCCCGTTCCACGCCTCTGAAACGACGTTCGAACTTCGCATTGGCGGCGCGCAGAGCCTCTTCAGGTTCTACATCAAGTTTTCTTGCCAAATTGGCGCAAACAAACAATAAATCGCCGATTTCCTCGGCGGTGTTTTCGGTGTCGTCGGCGGCGATAGCGTCGCGCAGTTCTCGCGCCTCTTCCTCGAACTTCTCCAGCACTCTCAAGGCGTTAGGCCAGTCAAACCCGATCCGCGCCGCGCGCCGGGTCAGTTTCAGCGCCCGTGTCAGTGCAGGCAGGGCAAGGGGCAGATCGGCTAACACCGAGTTATCATTGCCCTTTTCTGCGCGTTCTGCGGCTTTCTGCGCTTCCCAGGCTTGGGTCTGGCTGGCCGAATCGCGTTCTTCGGCTTGCCCGAATACATGCGGATGACGGCGTAACATCTTGTCAGATATGGCGTTTGCAACATCGTCAAAATCGAAATGGCCGGCCTCGGACGCCATCTGGCTGTGGAAGACGACCTGGAAGAGGAGATCGCCCAGCTCGCCTTTGAGATCAGCCATGTCATCGCGTGCAATCGCGTCGGCGACCTCATAGGCCTCCTCGATGGTGTAGGGCGCTATCGTCTTGAAATCCTGCTCCAAATCCCACGGACATCCACCATCGGGCGAGCGCAGCCGGGCCATGATGGCCAATAACCGCTCCATCGCCGAAGGGGCGTTGTCGATATCAGCCTGACCGGCCTCTAACATCCTGATTTCCTTGTCCACGTTCGATCAGCGCGGCGAAGCAACCACGTCTGGCATAATGGGCGTGGATATAGGAAATGGCCGGATTGGCAAACAGGCGCGCAACAATCCCATTCGCTATCCAAGAGTTCGCCCTGCCGTCCACCACATCACCATCCACCATCATATGGGCTTCGTCGAAGGCCCTCAGAGATAGCAGGCGCGTGCGCAGGGCCGGTGGCATGATATTCTCGTAAACTGCGGGTTTAACGGCATTTTCCAGAACGAAGATGGCGTGGCTTGCCCGGTAGGGCGTATCGGCGGGCTGGTGGACATGGTTGAGAAGGAGCGCGGTCTCGCCCGGCTTGAGATCGCGCAGCTCCACCCGGTCCGGCAGGGCTGAGCCGGGCTCGGCACGCAAACGGAAAACACCCATGGCTTCAAGTGCTTCGTCCGGCTGACCGAACAGATGGGCGAACGGGGCCGGATCCAGTCCCTTGACGGCATAGTCCATGAAAACCCCTGCTTTTTTCTGCCGTTGCTGCTAGGGTTTATGGGGAGCGCCGGCGCGGCTTGCAGCCCGTTTCTTGCGATGGAGCGCTATCAGTTCAGGGGGGCCGTGCTGACAAATCCGCCGCCCGCTCTTGACGCGCCGCGCTTCGCGCCTGACAGCAACGCCCATGGCAATCACGACACACGCAGACACACGCTTTGATGCGCTGGTCATCGGGGCCGGCGCGGCAGGCCTGTTTTACGCATCGCGCGCGGGTGAGGCCGGTTTGCGCGTGCTGGTCATCGACCATGCGGCCAAGCCAGCCGAGAAAGTGCGCATCTCCGGCGGCGGGCGGTGCAATTTCACCAATATCCACACAGGCCCGGACAATTTCCTGTCGGCCAATCCGCATTTTGCCAAATCGGCGCTGGCGCGCTTTACCCCGCAGGACTTTCTGGACCGGCTGGCCCGCCACAATATCAGCTGGCACGAGAAGACGCTGGGCCAGCTTTTCTGTGATGGCCGCTCAAGCGCCATTATCGACATGCTGCTGGACGAGCTGTGCGAAACCGGCGGCGAGCTTCGCCTTGGCACATCGGTCAATGATGTTGTGAAAACCGATGCAGGTTTCAAGGTCAGCACCTCGGCTGGTGTCGTGGAGGCGGCACGTCTGGTCATCGCCAGCGGGGGGCTTTCCATCCCCAAAATGGGCGCAACCGGGCGCGCCTATGACATCGCGCGCCAGTTCGGCCACAGCGTGATCGAGCCGCGTCCGGCCCTTGTGCCCTTCGTGCTGGAAGGCCGCGACAAGGAGGATTTTGCCTCCATCTCTGGTGTGGCCTGCCCGGTGCGCGCCAGCAATGACCGGGCCGCGTTTGACGAAGCCATGCTGTTCACCCACCGCGGCCTCTCCGGTCCGGCCATCTTGCAGATTTCATCCTACTGGCAGGCAGGCGAGCCGGTGACGATTGATCTGATGGCCGGTCTGGATGCGGCCGCCGCGCTCACCGCCTTCAAGGCAGAGCATCCCAGAAAATCACTCACCAGCGCGATGGAGACCTTGCTGCCCAACCGGCTGGTGG
>JBJHCI010000247.1:0-4044 GCA_050485925.1 Maricaulaceae bacterium | reverse complement strand
GCTTTGGGCACCAGAGCCGTGCCGGCGCTGATCTTCACTGCTGCCATGCTGGCGGGCATGGCGGGTTGGCGCTGGCTGGTAAGGAATTAATCCCTGAACCATCTCGCCCTTGCCCGCGGCGCACGCTAGGTTTGTTCGTAGAAGCCATCCGCGCATGTGAGGAACGCCATGCATCCAGCCCTGATCCTCCTGATCAATTTTCTCATCATCGCCACCCTGTTCGGCGGGTTATGGGCCTGGAGCCGCACCACGAAGGATCCAAGTTTTGTCGATTCCTTCTGGGCGTTCGGCATGGTGGCGCTGGCGATTTCCACCTTCTTCCTGGCAGGCGATGGCTGGCTGGAGCGCAAATTCATCCTCACCGCGCTGACGCTGGTCTGGGGCTTGCGGCTCGGCCTCTACCTCTTCAACCGCTGGCGCGAGGAAGGTGAGGACAAGCGCTACAAGGCGCTGATCGGGCGGCTGCAGGACCGGCGCGGCTGGAGCTTTGAGCGGGCGAGCGGGCTGGGCGTGTTCCTGCCGCAGGCCGCGCTGCTCTACATCACCTGCCTGCCCATACAGCTCGGCCAAATCAACGCCGACCCGGCGGGTTTCGGCATTATCGCCCTGCTGGGCTTCGCGCTCGCCGTGTTCGGGATCGCCTATGAGGGCATTGCCGACTGGCAGCTTTCCCGCTTCAAGGCCGACCCCGCCAATCAGGGCAAGGTGATGGATCAGGGCCTGTGGGCCTGGTCGCGCCACCCCAACTATTTCGGCGAGATCTGTACCTGGTGGGGCATCTGGCTGATCGCGGCGGAGACAAGCCTTGGCATCTGGTCCTTCATCGGACCGGCCTTCCTCACCTTCACGCTGCTGCGCTGGTCGGGCGTGCCGCTTCTGGAGAAGGGGCTCAAAGCCTCACGGCCCGGCTATGCGGACTACGCCGCGCGCACCAGCGCGGTTGTCCCTTGGCCACCTAAGACAAAGCCGCGTGAAGATGATGTGGATGATCTTGAGGACGACACGACAGAGTATGACAGCGCGGTGTAAGGTCTAATATCCCGCTTCGCGCTCTTCCTCTGCAAAGTCAGGTGCGCGGATCGAGACAGCCCGGACAATCACGTCGACCCCAGCACGCATTTCCTCGACGATTTCCTCATCGGGTCGGACCTCTTCGGCCAACCGATCACGCAGGTCGAGCGGATCAACCGCCCAGCCTGCCGAGATAAGAAGAACGGCGATAATACCGATCACAACACGCATGGATGCCTCCCCAGACCCCATCTGGAGAGGAGGTTAACATTACTTCGCTGTAATGTTGAAGCGAAAACTTACGCGGCTTCGCGACGCGGCGTTTCGCCGGTTTCTGCCGAATGGCGCTCCAGCCCCTCCACCGCCTTAAGCAAAAGTTTCAGGCTTTCCTGCAGCCCAGTGCTGATAAGGGCAGCGGAGGCATCATTGCGCGTCAGCGCCAGTTCCAACCGATCCGGATCGGGAAGGCGCAAGGTTGCCGTATCGATGCGCTCGGCGGCCGAGTCCACCTTGTCGGCGACATCCAGAAGCCGCGCCTCCATCCGGCTGGCCACCGCATCCAGGCCGGTGCGGAACTCCTCCAGCGTATCGCTGAGCCCCGCCCCCTTAACGCTCTGCGCAATCGCACGCATATCGGCTCGGAAGGCCTCCAGCTCCGCTTGCAATCCATTTGCCAGCGGCGCGTCTTCATGCAGGCTTTCCGCCGCAGCGCCGGTCCAGTCTTCCTCCTGGTCCACCGCGGCCGGTTCTCCGGGCCGTTCGGCTATATATTCGCCTGCATCTTCCTCGACCGGCCGTCCGATGAGGGCGATCTGGCCGCCATCATCCCCGCGCCGGGATCCAAACAGGGCTGTCTCCAGCTCGGCACGCACCTGCTCCAAGCTGGCCATGGACTGCGCCCGTGACACAATGGTCCAGCGCAGCGGGCCGATCCGCGAGGCGCGCAAGGTCCGGCTTTCAAAGCGCGAGAGATAAAGCCGCACGAAGCTGTCGATATGATCGGCAAGCGCCTCATCCTGCCCCTGCGCACGCGAGGCAGGCAGAAGAATTTTCAGCGTGTGGGCGTGCTCGCCTCCACGAGGTTCCAGACGGTCGATACTCGTTATCAGCATGAGCGGCCAATCCTTCCGGCTTGCCCGCCATCACGGCCTGATTGGCTTAATGAGGCGTTAACCTTTCGAGGCGGGCTTTGGTGCGCGGATGCCAAAGAACAGCGCGTAGAGCACCGGTGCAGCGATCAGAGTGAGAATGGTCGCAAAGGCGAGACCGCCAATGATCGTCACCGCCATACCCTGGAAGAAGGCATCGGCAATCAGCGGCATCATGCCAAGGATCGTCGTTGCGGACGCCAGGAAGACCGGCCGCAGACGGCTGACCGAGCCCTCCCGCACCGCGTCAAACGGTTCATCACCGGCTGCGATACGTTGATCGAGCTCGTCGACGAGCACGATGGCGTTCTTGATCAGCATGCCCGACAGGGAGAGGAAGCCGAGAAGCGCGGTAAACGAGAAGGCGATATTGGTGATCAGCAATCCCGCCGTAACCCCGCAAATGCTCATCGGCACGACAGCCCAGATGATCAGCGGCTGGCGCACTTTCTGGAAGAGCAGGAAGCTGACCATCAGCATGACGATAAGGCTGATGGGCAGGACCTGGCCCAGCGACTCGTTCGCCTCCTGATTGGCCTCAATCTCTCCGCCCCATTCCACGCCATAACCATGCGGCAGGTCGATGGAATTGATGATGCCGGCAAAGCGCGGGAAGGCGCTTGCGGCCGTTTCCCCTTCCAGCGGATTGCCCTGCACAGTGAGCGTGCGTACCCGGTCGCGCCGGCGGATCAGCGTGTCACGCGCAACAAGCTCGAACCGGTCCACGGCCTGGGTGATCGGCACATAGCTGTTCTGCGACGGGCTCCAGATCAGCCGGTCTTCGAGAGCCGACGGGGTCTCGCGTTCAGACAGCGGCGCACGCGCGATGATTGGGATCAGCTTGTCATCCTCTCGGAACAGGCCGATGCGGGACCCTTCAGTGGCAAAACGCAAGGTCTCGCCAATATCCTCGCGCGTTACACCGATAGTGCGGGCGCGATCCGCAGAAATGACCGGTTCCAGCATCAGCTCGCGATTACGCCAGGTGTGGCGTACATCGATGATCGTGCCATTATCCTCCAGCCGGGCCACGGCTTCTTCACCGAGCGCGCGCAGCACATCGGCGTCCGGACCGGTAAAGCGTGCTTCCAGACGGGCGCTGGAGGGCGGACCGAACACGATCCGTTCGCCGCGCACCGTCGCTTCAGGCTGACTCTGACGGATATGGGCAACGACCCGGTCGGACAGAGCCGAAATCGCGTCCACCTCGCGGGCACGAATGACCAGCTGCGCGTAGGCGCTATTGGGCTGTTCAGAGGAATAGGTCAGCATGAAGCGCGTGCCGCCCCGGCCGACAAACGTGGTCACGCCCTGGGCTTCCGGCTGGACAAGTGCAAACCCCGCCGCCTCACGCGCAATCCGGTCGGTGGCGAGAATATCGGTGCCCTGGGGCAGCTCGATATTCACGTAGAAGATCGGCGTATTGGAATCGGGGAAGAAGGCCGCGCGGACAAAGCCGAAACCCCAGAAGCTGGTGATGGTGATCAACATCAGGGCCATCAGGGTCAGCCAGCGGCGGCGTAGCGCGCCGGTCAGAAGAGCCCGGTAAACGGTATAGGTACGCCCGCCATAGGGGTTGGGTTTCGAGCCCCGCTCGGACTTGAACAGCGCAAAGGCGATCATCGGGGAGACGGTGATGGCCAGAAGCCAGGACAGGCCCAGCGATATCGCGATCACGGCGAACATGGAGAACATGAACTCGCCGGTGGAATCCTGCGACAGGCCCATACCGGAAAACGCCATGATCCCGATGATTGTCGCGCCGAGCAGCGGGAACTGGGTGGATTTGACGGCCTGCTCAGCCGCGATCTGGCGGCGTATACCGCGCTGCACGGCGATCTGCATGCTCTCCGTCACGACAATCGCATTATCGACCAGCATACCC